>NZ_DF968378.1:0-18514 GCF_001270025.1 Streptomyces azureus
CCTACAAGGCGGCCGTCACCCTCGCATCACTCCTGATGTGGGCCTGACACTTTGACGACAACTCCTAGCTCCGGATGACATCCACGGGTGACATCAACAGCGCCGGACGCGGGCGTTCATGCACGGCCCAGCACGTACGGCTTGACCGCGCGGCGGCGGCGCTGGGTGGCGCCTGGAAGCGGGGCTCAGACGAGCCGCATCTAAGGTGCCCGTCGTCAAGCCGAGCCTAGCTAATGCTGCGCCGTCTCCGTGTGGTCCGAGGACGCGACAGTACCCAAGGGCGACCACCTGGCACACAGCAATAGGTTCACTGGGCCATCTGGGCATATAATCCCGTTTCCTCAGCAAGCCTTGCACTGGTATTCCAATGGGTATGTCAGTGTCAGCCTTCGGCAGTTATGAGGCTGGAGGTACGTCGTGTCGGACCCCGTGATTATCAAGCCCATTCCGGGTGCATACGCCTTCGAAGCAGCTGGGGAGGAGGCTGGCTGGTCTCAGGCGGCACAACTGGTCGGACTGGGCCTTCAATTGAATGGCCGGACCGACATCTTGAACATGAATGACGATGCCGAGACTCTCGATATTCCACAGGTGCCACGAATCACCCACAGAATGCCGATTTACGACCTAGAGAGTTTCCTTAGGAGCCGTAAAGTTCAACTCCCTTTTCAGTGGAACATCTTTCACGGATGGTCACAGCCCACAAATCGCAGAATGTTTGAAAGTAACCAGATCGTACCGCCGGATTTCCAGACAGCGGAATTTGCAGAACTGGTAGATGACGTTTCGCCGCGTCTCTATGAGGAAACTCTGAACCGTCACAGCGATACAGACACAAGGGCTGCAGAAGCACTTCTTCACCTCAGCCAGTTCAGCCGCTACCAAGTCGTCCGAGTAGTAGCGGCGGCCATTCTGGCATCGCAGAGACTGAGACTTTGGTGGCCAACCATCGAAGCTCTCGCCGACGGCTGCCTATCCGAGAGCGACACAGTCCAGCAAATCGCTGCCGATACTCTTTCCCGCATCGCCCCCAGGCACCCGGCCCTGTTGGAGCTGCTTTCGCAATTGGGGCAGGGAAATCAACCCGGAGCGAGCAGTGCGGGAACCTCCATCATCATCCCGGGCACATGGGCAAGATTCCGTAGCCTCTGGTGGCAGCCAGGTGGTTCACTCTTTCGGTACCTCCAACAAGAACCAGGTAAGTTTGAACAGGCTGATGCTACCTTGCTGCCTGTTGGCCACGATCTCTACGAGCAGGCCGACTTCTACAGATGGACCGACGGATTGTCTGGCACTGACCAAACGGCGGCAGCACATGATCTGGCTGGATGGGCCGGGGCTCGGGAAGTGCTCGATTTCAAGAAGGTGATTGCCCATAGCCATGGCGGCAACGTCGCACTCAATGCGGCAGCCCTTTGCGGTATGCGCATTGACCTGTTGGTCATGCTCCATACTCCACCCCATCGCCGATCAAATGAAACATGGGACCAAATTTCTGAAGTAGTGCAGCGTATTATCTCGATGCGCACAAAGTTTGACCTCGTGGTGTTGCTCGACCTGTGCTGGTCTACCGTGAAACTCACTCGAACAACATGGAAATTCCCCAAAAAGCGCGTCCATAATTGGACCTTTCCATTCTGGTTTAGTCACGGCACGTTGACCGACCCAGATGTGTGGATGGAACGTGGAATTGCAAAGGAAGTGGCTGCTGCATACGCACTCACAAGACCCAATGCAAAACCCACGACAAGCCCCACAACACTTACATGGTGACGGACCAGCAGGCCCTTATATCCGGGATTAGCGACAGCTCCCTTTCGTCACTGGCTACGGCATCGACGAGTCCGCGTTCACCGCTCGCAGTAGTCCACTGTCCGGGCATCCGTTAGCGCCTAAACGGTATCCCCGGACAGCCATCGGCCATCGTCGAGGGGCAAGTCGTCTGTGCGGGGAGACATCTGGATGAGCACCAGCCGACGAGGCTGAGACGTTTGCTGCGCACTCCGAGGCCTGAGCCTCATAGTCTCGGCGGCAGGCGGTGGCCTCTTGAGGACGACAACTCTCTGTAGGTCAGCAAGGCAAGGGCCCCGGTGGACTATTTGTGGACTGACCCCGCGGTCTGCTAGAGGTCTGGGACGCCTGATCTGCGGCATTGCCTTAGACCCAAAAGGCCTCCGGAGCCGTGTGCGCAGGTTCGAATCCTGCCGGGGGCACCCTGTATGAGGTGTCCAAAGACCCCGTCACCAGCGGAGACGCTGAGGGTGGGGTCTTCGCGTATGTGCGGGCGTGTGCGGCTCGGAGCGGCTGTGTGTCGGGGTCCATGGACGATCCGGTGGACGGGATCTTGAGGCATCGCCGGAGGTGAGATGCCGCCCTGCCGCTTGCGGCGGGTGTGTGTTCCGAGGTTCTGGGCACAGGCACTGGGCTTCCCCTGTCACGGCGTACGAGCGGGTTGCTCCTTCGAGCTTCGGGGGGCTGCGGTCGAATGTCATAGGTGGGTGGCGGCCCGGTTGATGCGGTGGGCGACCTCTTGGGCGGCGTGAGCGAAGGCGCGGATGCGCAGAGTGTTGTTGGATCTCAGCCAGACGGGCCCAGTCGATGGGCGGGGCATCGTTGAACGGGATGTGGGCGACGTCGGGGCGGGTGCAGGAGCGGGCTCGCTGTGCGCCGACGATGTACCCGCCACTGCCGGCGGCGATGAGTTGCAGGGCTTCCTGGAAGGTCTCGAACTGGGGGACGCCAGGTATGACCCTGCCTCGGGGGGTGCGCTCGGGCCAACGGTCGGACGGCCAGTCGTCTCAACGGCCCTTCGCGCGCCGGCGCCGAGCCGCCGTCGCCAGCAGGGCCGCACCCGCGCAGCCGACCAGGAGCGTTCCCCATTCAGGGACGTGCGCTGCCCGCAGGAGGCCCGCGACGCCGAAGCTCGTGTTCCAGCCTGCCTCTGTGATGGCGGAACCGAAGCCCTGGATGGACAGGATGGCACCGGACAGCCAGAGCAGGCCCTGGCCTGAGTTGGTCTCCGAGGTGTTGCGCTGCCGCTTCGGCATGGCGGGGTCCCTTCGGGAGTTCTTTTCGATGCGATCGCATCACATCGTGCAGGGCCGACGGTTATGATGCAAGTGCATCGGAAAGAGGGGTCAGGGAGGAGCGGCGCGTGCCCAGGCAGGTCGACTACGAGGAGCGGCGGCTGCGGATCGCGGAGGCGGTGTGCGCCCTGATCGCGCGTTCCGGGATGGAGGCCGTCAGCCTCCGGGACGTCGCCGCCGAGGCGGACGTGTCCATGGGGGCCGTGCAGCGGTGCTTCCGCACCAAGGAGGACATGCTGCTCTTCGCGCTGGAGCACATCTCACAACGCGTCAGCGAGCGCGCCGGCCAGCGCATCGCCGCGACCTCCACCCCGCAGGCCGCGGCCACCCTGCTGTCGCACACCCTGGCCGAACTCGCCCTGCTGGACGAGGGGTCGAGGGCCCAGGCGCATGTGTGGCTGGCCTTCGTCAGTCACGCTCCCGCCAGTGAGAGGCTCGCCGCCGTCCTGCATGAGACGTACGGCAAGCTCCATGACCTCGTCGTGTGGCTCATCCGCTACGGCCAGGACGCCAAGGAGATCCCGCCGCATCTCGATGCCTCCCAGGAGGCGCATACGCTCCTCGCCGTCGCCGACGGTCTCACCGTTCACGTTCTCGCGGGGCACCACTCCCCGGAGACGGCGTCGGCCGTCCTTCAGCGCCACGTCGATTGCCTGTTGCGGTGAGCGCCCGTCCGGGGATTTCAGCACTTTCGCCCCATATGCACCAGTGTTCTACGGTGGATACGGGTGGATAGGAACGACGCTGCTCATACCCCGCACCGATCATCGAGGTGACGGTCATGACGGAGACCACACAGCGCAGAAACACCGCTCCCGGGACGGGAAAGCAGGACGCGGGCACGGCACCGCAGGGCCGTAGAGGAGACGGCATCGCTCCCCCGGAAACCCGGGGAAGCACCGCGATCGCGGACACGGTCGTGGCGAAGATCGCGGGCATGGCGGCCCGCGAGATCCCCGAGGTGCACAACCTCGGTGGAGGGATGACCAGGGCCTTCGGGGCAGTGCGCCAGCGGGTGCCCGGTGGGGGCACTGGGGTCACCCAGGGAGTGAAGGTGGAGGTCGGTGAGCGCCAGGCCGCCGTCGACCTCGACGTCGTCGTCGAGTACGGCGCCGCCATCGCCGACACCGCCGCGGACATCCGGACCAATGTCATCAACGCGGTGGAGCGGATGACCGGGCTGGAGGTCGTTGAGGTCAACATCGCCGTCGACGATGTCCATTTGCCGGACGAGGAGGACGAAGGCGAGGGCGAGTCCGAGCAGGAGGGGCGGCGCGTGGCCTGAGGATCCAGGTCTGCCGAAGGGAGTGTCACGGAACTCCCGTCAGTCGCAGCAGTGCCGTCGCGCCCGCCGACGCCAGTACGACGACGAGGAACGGGGCCCTGCGCCAGGCGAGCACTCCGCCGGTCAGGACCCCGAGCGGTCGGGCGGGGCCGGTGAAGGCGTGGTCCTCGGTGAGGGCGGACGTGGCGGCCAGGGCGGCGAGCAGGAGGACCGCCGAGACCTCCAGCAGCTTCCCGGCGCGCTCCGGGAGCGTGAATCTCGCGCGCAGGGCCGGCCCGGAGAGGCGGAGCAGGAACGTGCCGACCGCCAGGGCGAGCATCGCCGCCAGCGCCGGCGGCAGCGGTATGGCGACGGCGCTCATCGCATCGCCTCCTTCTTCGTCTTGGCGGCGAACAGGGGCAGGGCGGCCAGTGCCAGCAGGACCGGCAGGCCCGCCGGCAGGAACGGGGTGACGGTCAGGGCCAGTGCCGCGCCGGCCAGTGCCGTGCGCCGCAGGGGCCTGTCCTTCAGCGCGGGCAGGATCAGCGCCAGGATCACCGCGGGGAACATGGCGTCCAGGCCGAGTGCGCCGGTGTCGCGCACGACGCTGCCGAGCAGTGCGCCCAGCGCGGCGCCGACGGGCCAGCAGATCAGGATGCCCAGGCCGCAGAGCCAGTACGCGGCCCGCTTGCGCTCCGGCTCGTCCTGGGCGAGGGCGAAGACGACCGTCTCGTCGTTCATGAGATGTGCGCCGAGGGCTCCGCGCCACCCCTGCCCGAGGACGTCGGGTACCGCCAGACCGAACGGCAGATGGCGTGCGTTGACGAGCAGTCCGGCCAGCAGCGCGGCGATCGGACTGCCCCCGGAGGCGATGATCCCGACGAACAGGAACTCGGACGAGGCGGCGAGGACGAGCACCCCCATCAGGACCGGGAACCACCAGGCGAACCCGGACGTGACCGCGACGGCGCCGTACGACAGGCCGACCACCCCGACCGCCAGGCAGACCAGCCCGATGTCGCGGAGCAGCGGACCCTCCAGTCGACCACCCCTTGCTCGGCCACCCAGTGCCCGACCCCACGGTGTTCTCCAGATCGAACGCATGATCTTTATAGTGAACGCCGTCTATGATGTTCGTCAAGACGAACGAACGACCACTGGGAGCGAACATCGCATGTCCGACGCCCACCCCGCCCCCAAGCCCCCGATCGAAGTGATCGCCGCGTCCCTGCGCGCGGAACGCGTCCGGGCGGGACTGTCCCTCACCGAGGTCGCCCGCCGGGCCGGGCTCGCCAAGTCCACGCTCTCCCAGCTGGAGTCGGGCACCGGGAATCCGAGCCTGGAGACGCTGTGGGCGTTGTGCGTGGCCCTGGAGATCCCCTTCTCGCGGCTTGTGGCCGTGCCGCGGCCGCGGGTCCAGGTGATCCGCGCGGGGGAAGGGCCGGCCGTCGGGTCCGAGCAGAGTGACTACCAGGCCACGCTTCTCGCCGCCTCCCCGCCCGGGGCCCGGCGGGACGTCTACAGCGTCGCCGCGGAGCCCGGGCCGCAGCGCTCCTCGGCGCCGCACCCGCCCGGAGTCGTCGAGCACCTCGTGATCAGCGCGGGCCGGGCCCTGGTGGGCGTCGCCGACGAGCCGGTGGAACTCCACCCGGGCGACTACATCTGCTATCCGGCCGACGTCCCGCACATCTTCCAGGCGCTGGAGCCCGGCACTCGTGCGGTGCTCGTCTCCGAGCACCACTGAGCCTCCACGACTTCCTGCCTCCTGTAAGCGTTTCTGATCCAACATCGCGCCGTGCCGTCGGCATTGTCGGTACTCAGCTCAATGCTTCCATCGCAGCTGTGAAAACGCTTCAACCGCCAGGAGCTTCCGGCCCTCGGCCGACACGGCCGGCCCGAAGAGCGGGACTCGGCCCGCCCGACGCCGAGCGGCGGCCTGCCCCGGCTGGTCAGCACCTGGAACCACGGCGCGGCCAAGGCCGCCCGGGGCGGTCCCACCCTCGTCGACTACTTCCTCGGGGCGGGCATGGCCGGGCCGCTCCGGCCGCACATCACGTACGCGCCGTGAGGGGTGCGGCCGGGGGCGGATCAGGCTGAGCGCTTGCGCGGTGTCGCCTTCTTCGCGGCCGTCTTCTTCTCGGTGCTCTTCGAAGCGGTGCTCTTGGAAGCAGTCTTCTTCGTGCCCTGGCCGGACTTCGCGGTCGACTTCTTCGCGGATGCCGTGGTCTTCTTGGCCGCCGTCTTCTTCGCGGTGGACGCCGACTTCTTGCCGCCGGTCTGCTTGGGCGCCGCGCGGGCCGTCTTGCGCTGCGTGAGCGACTTGACCTCGGCGTGCTCACCGGGCTCCTCACCCCGGGATTCGCGTGCCGCGCGGACGCTGTTCTCCAGGGCCGCCATGAGGTCGAGGACCTTGCCGCCCGCGGCCGGCTCGGGGGCCTGGGGCAGGGCCTCGCCGGCGGCCTTCGCGGCGATGACCTCCTCGACGGCCTCGCGGTACTCGTCGTGCAGGTCCTCCAAATCGACCTCGCCCAGGGTGTCCATCAGGGCGTCGGCCAGGTCCAGTTCCTTGTCCCGGACCGTGACGTTCGTGTCGGGGGCCACGCCCTCGGGGGCGCGGACCTCGTCCGGCCACAGCAGGCCGTGCATGGCGATGGCGTCGCCGACCACCCGGAGCATGCCCAGGCGTTCCCGGCCCCGCAGGGCGAACTTGGCGATCGCCACCTTGTTGCTGCGCTTCAGGGCCTCCCGCAGCAGGGTGTACGGCTTCGCCGCCGGGGCGCCGCTCGCCTGGAGGTAGTACGCGGCGTCCATCTGGAGCGGATCGATCCGGTCGGCCGGGACGAAGGCGACGATCTCGATCGTCTTGGCCGTGGGGATCGGCAGGCTGGACAGGTCCTCGTCGGTGATCGGGATGATCGAGCCGTCCGCGTCCTCGTAGCCCTTGCCGATCTCCCCCTGGGTGACCTCCCGGTCCTCCAGCTCACAGAACTTGCGATAGCGGATGCGGCCGCCGTCCTCGGTGTGGATCTGCCGGAAGGAGATCGAGTGGCTCTCGGTGGCGTTCACCAGCTTGATCGGAATGCTGACCAGGCCGAAGGAGATGGCGCCGTTCCAGATGGATCTCACGTGCAGCACCCTTCCGGTCACTCTCGGGAGCGTTTGTCATGATTCGCGTGGGATTCTTATCGTATGGCGCCTATCACCGTGGTGGAGGGGCGACGGCTCCCGCTCAGCAATCTGGAGAAGGTGCTGTATCCCGCCACCGGCTTCACCAAGGGCGAGGTCCTGCACTACTACGCGACCGTCGCCGAGGTCCTGCTGCCCCATCTGCGCGACCGGGCGGTGTCCTTCCTGCGGTATCCGGACGGGCCGGACGGACAGGTGTTCTTCACGAAGAACGTCCCGCCGGGTACGCCCGACTGGGTCACCACCGCCGAGGTGCCGCGGGTGGAGGGGCCCTCGCGGATGGTCCTGGTGCAGGACCTGCCGAGCCTGATGTGGGCGGCCAACCTTGTCACGGAGTTCCACACCCACCAGTGGCTCGTCGACTCGCCGGACGAGGCCGACCGCATCGTCTTCGACCTGGATCCGGGAGCGCCCGCGAGCATCGTGCAGTGCTGCGAGGTCGCGCTGTGGCTGCGGGAACGGCTCGCGGCGGACGGCATCGAGGCCTACGCCAAGACCTCCGGGTCCAAGGGGCTGCATCTGCTCGCCGCCGTGCGCGGGGCGTCCTCGGAGCGGGTGTCCGAGTACGCCAAGGAACTGGCCGTCGAGGCGGAGGAGGCCATGCCCCGGCTCGCCCTGCACCGGATGACCAGGAACCTGCGCCCCGGAAAGGTCTTCGTCGACTGGAGCCAGAACGCCGCGCGGAAGACCACGGCGACCCCCTACACCCTCCGGGCCCGCCCCGAGCCGACGGTCTCGGCGCCCGTGACCTGGGAGGAGGTCGAGGAGTGCGGCTCACCCGGGCGCCTGCACTTCCATGCGACCGACATCGCACCTCGGGTGCAGGACTACGGCGATCTGCTCGCGCCGCTCCTCGACCCGGGCAGCGCGGGCCGGCTGCCCTAGGCCCTGTCTGACAAATCCCCGCCGTCCGCCCGGAGGGCGGGCTCCGCGGCGCCTGGTGCGTGCCAGACGCCGCGGAGCAGGCTGGGATTTGTCAGACAGGGGCTAGCTAGCCAGAGACCTGACGGGACGCCGTGAGCCTGGAGCTTGACGACACGCCCTCACACCCGCGTCCACGTGTGCCGGTCCCGCGCCATCGCGTGCAGGGCCTCCACGTCCGCCGGTTTCAGGACGCCGCCCTGGCGGGCCAGGGTCTGCACCTCCAGCTCCGTGAGGACGCGGACCTCGCGCGGTGCGGCCGGGACCGACACGGCCGTGGGGCCGACCAGGGCGAGCACGGGGCGGACCTCCGCAGTCAGGGCGTAGGAGGCGCGGTCGGCGTCGGCGCGGACGCGGCGGAGCAGGGCGGTCGGTTCGCGGCGGCCCAGGGTGACCAGGGGGTCGGCGACCGTCACCCGCTGCTTGCGCGCGTACAGGGTGTGCAGGGCGAACAGCCCACCGGGGCCGATGAGCAGGTGGTGGATGCGGCTGCCGCCGGGGAGCGGAACGGAGTGCACGGTGTGCCAGCCCGCGCCGTCCAGGCGGTCCAAGGCGTCCCCGACCGTCTGCTCCGCCTCCAGGGCCCGGCGGCGCGGGTCGGGGCGCAGCCGACGGGCCGGGCCGGGGTCGCGGTCGAGGGCGACGAGGAGGGCCTCGCCGGGGCGGTTGGGGGCCAGGTCGTCGTCGGGGTGCAAGGTCAGACGGGCGAGCTCGGCGGGGGTCGGAACCGGGGGCGGCCCCACCGTCACCGGTCCGGTGACGAAGGGCCCGAGGGCCCGGAGCACATCGTCCTCACGATCCTCGCCCAGCAGGTTGACCCGGCTCGCCTCACGGTCGTACCAGGCGATGTTCCTGCCGTCCGGGAGGCAGACGTAGAGCCGTTCCTGACCGTGCCGCCAGGTCGGTATGACGCGCAGTCCGTCCATGCACCATCACCCCAGTCCATGGGAACAGGCGGTGTACTGCGGGGGCAAGAACCCGGTTACCTTTGAGAGGAGTTGGGCCTGCCCGGCGGATCAGGCCGCAGGGACGGAGTGCCTGGTCAATGCCGGTGAGCGTGGTCTGGTGCGGGTAGCTGCAAGGCGGAGGAGGGATCCGGCGCGAGGGGGGCACCCCTGTTCGAGCGGAGTCGAACGCTCGGGGCGCCGGGGACCGATGACAACGCGGCAGATACGCGTGCCAGACCCCGCGTCTGCGGCATGATCCGCCGGGCAGGCCCTCGGGCGGTGATACTGGGGAGGCGCCGTTGCGTACCCGCAGGAAACCCGATGTGCCGGCTCCGGAGAGTCCCTGGAACGAGGTCGTTCCCGGGTTGTGGATGGGCGGCCATGAGTACACCGGGGCCTTGGGCCATCCGGAGTTCGCCGTCGTACGGGACGAGTTCGACCTCGTGCAGACGCTGCTGCGGCTGCCGGGGCACGGTCCCGATCCTGACGTCCGGCACCACGTCTGGCCCATACCCGACGGGCCGCTCGACGGGACGCAACTGGCCGGTGTGATCCGGCTGGCCGAGGCCGCGTGCGAGGCGCTGGACGAGGGCCGCAAGGTGCTTGTCCGCTGTTACCACGGGTACAACCGCTCCGGCCTCGTCGTCGCGCAGGCGCTGATGCGGCGGGGAAGCTCCGCCGACGCGGCGATCCGGCTGATCCGGGACCGTCGTTCGCCCTGGGCGCTGCACAACGAGCTGTTCGTCGAGTATCTGCGGGCCGGGCTGGCGACGGCCAGACTGCTGGAGGAGCTCACCGAGTAGGGCGGCGAACGGGCTCCCTCGCGCGCAAATAGGACTTCCTTGCGAATAAGGTGTACGGGGCCGACGGTCGGTCCGAGCCGTGTGATCGCCCTCGAACCCAGGAGTGCAGTGCCCGTCAGCCGCCCCGGAAGCCGCGTCGACAGCCTTGCCGGTTGCCCCGAGGACCTTTCCGGCCGCTCGGATGGCCCTTCCGGCCGCTCGGATCGCCCTTCCGGTCGGCGGGATCACCCTTCCGGCCGCTCGGGTGGCCCTTCCGGTCGACCGAATGCCCCTTCCGGTCGGTGGAATCGCCCTTCCGGCCGCTCGGGTGGCCCTTCCGGCTGGTGGCCCGACGGTTCCTTCGGCTGTCCTGACGGCCTTTCTGGCCGCCTCGGAAGGCACCTGGGGCGCCTGGGCCGCCTACTGGGCCGACCGGGAAGCCGACCGGGCCCACCGGGAAACGTGCTGGGCCGACCGGGAAGCAACCCCGGCCAGTACCGAGAATTGCTCGGCCTCGCCGAAAACCCGCCCGGCACCATCGGAAGCCACCGCCGGAACCCCGGAACAGTCGCCCGTCGTGCCGCCGCCGTCGCTCTCCTGCTGGCGGCCGCCGTCGGCTGCGGGGACGCCGGTGGGCTGGAAGGTGCCGGTGCGACGGCGACGGCCGTCGGGCCCGCCCGGCTCTGGCCGGAGCTGACGCCGGCGTCCAGTCCGGCCTTCGAGATCGGTGAGGTGAACACCGAGGTGGTCAAGGGCGTCAAGGTCCCCGGCGACGACATCCGCCGGGTGGACCCGGTCGGGGTCGTCCGGGCCGAGATGGCCGCGAGCCCGGGCGACTACGACGGCGGCAAGGCGCCGTACCGCGACACGAACCGCAGGATGGCCGACTGCGGCAAGGGCCCCGAGCACGGCCGGTGTCCGGTTCTCAGGCCGTACTACCGGGACCTCACCGGCGACGGGCGCGACGAGCTGACGCTGGGCTTCCGGCTGCTGCCCGGCAAGACCACCGCAGTGCGCGTCTACACCGTCGAGAAGCACCGGCTCGTGCAGGTGATGGCCTGGGAGGACGCGCTGAGCGGCGTCGAGCTGGCCGGACGTTCCCTCGTCATCCGCTCGCCCTCCGAGGTCGCGGGCTACGAGTACCGCCTCCAGTGGACCTGGGACCGGGACGAGCGGGCCATGCTCCTCACCCAGGACGAGATGCTGCGCACCGGCCCGCGGAAGCACTCCCGGTACCCGTCCGCCGCGCCCTCCCTCTCCCCCTCGGCGAGCACCGGATGAGACCCACGCTCCCCCACTGGTCCGGGACGCTCGCCGCGAAGGCCGCCGCCTTCATCACCGTGATGTGCTGCGCGCTGGCCGCCCTGCTCGGCGTCCTGGTGCACGTGCAGGTGACGAACCAGACCGTCGGCCAGGCCCGTGACCAGGCGTTGCAGCGGCTGACTCAGGCGACGGAGCGGTACGAGGCCGGGGACTCCCTCAAGCGTGGCGCCGGCGTGGATCCCCCGGGCCTGCCCCGGCCGCTGCGGAACCTGGCGGTCGGCGGGGACCGCGGCACGATGGTCTCCGACTTCCAGGGGCGCCCCACGATGTGGGCGGCCGGGCCCGCCGACGGCGACCGGGCCCTGGCCGTGGCGGTCGACTACTCGCAGCAGGCCCGCACCATCCAGGGCCTGGACCGGGCGATCCTGTGGTCGTCGGGGCTGGCGATCGGGGCGACGCTGCTGGTCGGCGCGGTCGCGGTGACGCGGGTGACGCGGCGGCTGCACACCACGGCGCGGGTGGCCCGGCGGATCAGCGCGGGTGACCTGGACGCGCGCGTGAACGACCCGCGCACGGACCCGCGTACGAAGGACGCGGCGCGCCCGCAGGACGAGGTGGCCGCGGTCGCCGCCGCGCTGGACTCCATGGCCTCGTCGTTGCAGGGCAAGCTGCTCGCCGAGCAGCGGTTCACCGCGGATGTCGCGCACGAGCTGCGCACCCCGCTGACCGGGCTGCACGCGGCGGCCGAACTGCTGCCGCCGAGCCGCCCGACGGAGCTGGTGCGGGACCGGGTGGCGGCGCTGCGCACCCTGACCGAGGACCTGCTGGAGATCTCCCGGCTGGACACCGGCCGGGAGCGGCTGGAGCTGGACACCGAGCTGTTGGGGCCGCTGGCCCAGCGGGTGGTGCGAGGCGCGGGGAGAGACACGGAGGTCAGGGTCGTACGGGATGTGGCCGTGGAGACGGACCGGCGGCGGCTGGAGCGGGTGCTGGGGAATCTCGTGGCGAACGCGCACAAGCACGGGCGGGGGCCGGTCGTGCTGAGCGTGGACGGGCCGGTGGTCACCGTTCGGGATCACGGGGACGGTTTTCCGGAGTATCTGCTGGCGCACGGGCCGCAGCGGTTCCGTACGGAGGGCGGGGCCAAGGGGCACGGGCTGGGGCTGACCATCGCGCTGGGACAAGCGGAGGTGCTGGGGGCCCGGCTGGAGTTCGGCAACGCCCCGGAGGGTGGAGCGGTGGCGGCCCTGAGGCTGGCGGCGGAGTGAGAGCTCGGGGAGGTCGGAGCACGTTCTCCTAATGGCCCACTGTGACGGGCCGGGGCCGGAGGGCGCTCCTAATGTGGCGATTAGTCAGCTTCGGCACCTTCGCCCCCACATGGAGGTAACCCCGTGTCTCTGCGCTCCCGCCTCTCCATAGCAACCGCCGCCGGACTCCTCGCCGCCGCGGCCGCCGTCACACCCGCCGCCGCCACGCACGACGACGGGGACCCGAGCGGCGGCAACGGCAACCACCACGACCAGAACGACCCGAGCGGCGGCAACGGGAACGACCATGACCCGCGCCTCTACGAGGGCGTCGTCACGGCGAACACGCTGGCCCTGCGCAGCGCCCCGAACCGTGGCTCGCAGATCATCCGGCACGCCCACAAGGGCGACATCGTCAGCATCTACTGCAAGACCGGCGGCGAGACCGTCGATGGCAACCCCCTCTGGTACCTCCTCACGGACGGCACCTGGGCCTGGGGCGCGGCCCGCTACATCGACAACATCGGACCCGCGCCACGCTGGTGCTGACATTCGGTCAGCCAAAGGCACACAAGACGCATTGTTTGGGTAGGTTCCGGACATGAGTAAGGCCGGAATCACCGTGGCGACGGCGGACCCGCCCGCGCCCGCCGTCCGCCGCCTCCCCCGGCGCCGTGGCATCGAACTCGCCCTCATCGTCCTGGCCGTACTGCTGTCCGTGTACGGCTACTGCGCCGTCGGCCTCGCCCAGCACGGCACCCTCCCGCGCGGTGCCGCCGGCTACGGCACCGGCCTCGGCGTGCTCGCACTGCTGGCACACCTGGCCGTACGCCTGCGGGCGCCGCACGCCGACCCGCTCCTCCTGCCCATCGGCGTGCTGCTCAACGGGCTCGGCCTGGTGCTCATCTACCGGCTCGACCTGGAGACCCCGGGCGACCGGGCGGCACCGGCCCAGCTGATCTGGTCGACTCTCGGTGTGACGCTGTTCATCCTGGTCGTCCTGCTGCTGCGGGACCACCGGGTGCTCCAGCGCTACACGTACGTCTGTGTCGTCGCCGCGCTCGTGCTCCTCACCCTGCCGATCCTGTTCCCGGCGGTGAACGGCGCCCGCATCTGGATCCGGATCGCCGGGTTCTCCATCCAGCCGGGTGAGTTCGCGAAGGTGCTGCTGGCGGTGTTCTTCGCCGCGTACCTGGCCGCGAACCGCAACGCCCTCGCCTACACCGGCCGCCGCATCTGGAAGCTCCAGCTCCCCACCGGCCGGGTCCTCGGCCCGATCGTCGCCGCCTGGCTGGTCAGCGTCGGCGTCCTGGTCCTGGAGCGCGACCTGGGCACATCCCTGCTCTTCTTCGGCCTCTTCGTCGTCCTCCTCTACGTCGCCACCGGCCGCACCGGCTGGATCGCCGTCGGTCTGCTGCTGGCCGCACTGGGGGCCGTCGCCGCCGGCCGGCTGGAGCCGCACGTGCACAGCCGGATCGAGACGTGGCTGCACCCGTTCGCTTCGATCGAGGCGGGCGAGGGCCCGAACCAGCTCGCCCAGTCCCTGTTCGCCTTCGCGGAGGGCGGCATGCTCGGCACCGGCCTCGGGCTCGGCCACTCGGTCCTCATCGGCTTCGCCGTGAAGTCGGACTTCATCCTGGCCACGGCGGGCGAGGAGCTCGGCCTGGCCGGCCTGTCCGCGATCTTCCTCCTCTACGGCCTACTGGTGGAGCGCGGCTTCCGGGCAGGCCTCGCCCTGCGCGAGCCCTTCGGACGGCTGCTCGCCGTCGGCCTCTCCTCGCTCGTGGCGCTCCAGGTGTTCGTGATCGCGGGCGGGGTGACCGGCCTGATCCCGCTGACCGGCATGGCGATGCCGTTCCTGGCGCAGGGCGGCTCGTCGGTGGTGACCAACTGGGCGATCGTGGCGCTGCTGGTCCGGGTGAGCGACTCGGCCAGGCGGCAGGGCGACGGGCAGGACACCCGGTGACGCGGCACATCCGGCACGCCGGCCTCTTCTGCGCCCTGCTGCTGGTGGCGCTGCTGCTGAACGCCGCCCGCGTCCAGGTCGTCCAGGCCCCCGAGTACGACCGCAACCCCGCCAACCGCCGCCCCGACATCGCCCGTTACGAGGAGCCGCGCGGCGACATCCTGGTCGGCGGCCGGCCCGTCACCGGCTCGAAGGACACCCGCGAGCACCTGCGCTACGAACGGACCTACAGGGACGGGCCGTTGTACGCTCCGGTCACCGGTTTCGCCTCCCAGCTGTACGGGACGACCCTCCTGGAGAAGGCCGAGGACGGCATCCTGTCCGGCACGGACCCGATGCTCGCGCCGTTCCCGCTGTGGAACGACTTCACACGGGCACGGAACTCCGGCGGGGACGTCGTCACAACCCTCGACCCGGCCGCGCAACGGGCGGCGTACAAGGGACTCGCCGGGCTCAAGGGCGCGGTCGCGGCGCTGGAACCGTCGACCGGCCGGATCCTGGCCCTGGTGTCCCGCCCGTCCTACGATCCCCAGCCGCTGTCCGGGAACGGGTCGGCGGCGGCCGAGGCGTGGCAGCGACTGAACGCGGACCGGGACCGCCCGATGCTCAACCGGGCGGCACGGCAGACGTATCCGCCGGGCTCGACCTTCAAGGTCGTCACCGCGGCCGCCGCGCTGGACGCCGGCGTGGTCAGGGACCTCGACGCGCCGACGGACTCCCCCGACCCGTACACCCTGCCCGGGACGCGGACCCGCCTGACGAACGCGTCCCGGGGCTGCCGGGACGCCTCCCTGCGCGAGGCCTTCACCCTCTCCTGCAACACGGTGTTCGCCAAGCTCGGCGTGGAGGTGGGCGGGACGGACATGACGGCCACCGCCCATGCCTTCGGCTTCAACAACCCGGCGCTGCGGATTCCCTTCCCGGTGGCGCGGTCCACCTTCGACACCTCGGTCGACCAGGCCCAGCTCGGCCTGTCGTCGATCGGCCAGTACAACACCCGCGCCACACCGCTCCAGATGGCGATGGTCGCGGCGGCCGTCGCCAACGGCGGTCAGGTGCGGGAGCCGTACCTGGTGGAGCGCACGACCCGGCCGAGCGGCAGCACTCTCGCGACACCCGGTTCGCGCGCGGTCCGCCAGGCGATGTACCCCTCGACCGCGGTCCGGCTGCGCGCGCTGATGCGGGAGGTGGTCGAGAACGGCACCGGACGCCGGGCCGCGATCCGGGGCGCCAAGGTGGGCGGCAAGACCGGCACCGCCCAGCACGGCCTCGCCAACTCCGGCATGCCGTACGCCTGGTTCATCTCCTGGGCGCAGGGCGACCGCGACCTGGCGCCGCGGGTGGCGGTCGCGGTGGTCGTGGAGGACGCGGAGGCGGAGCGCCGGGACATCAGCGGGGGCGGCGACGCGGCGCCGATCGCCCGGGCGGTGATGGAGGCCGTGCTCAAGCCCCGCTAGCGCTGCCCCGTTGGTTCTCTTCCGGTTCTCGGCGGACACGTCGAAGGGCAGGACGTCCGCACACGAGGTAGACGCCGCGTCAACAAGTCGCGCGCAGGGGATTGACGGGCTTGCTGACAAGCAGTCTCATAAGGGGGACAGTGACGTGTGCACAACGAGGTGGGCAGCCATGACGACCCTGACGGAAGCCGACGCGCTCGACGGCCTGCGCGATGCCCTGGGCCTGCTCAAGGACCGGGAGCAGGTGGCCCAGCGGCTGCTCGACTCCTCCGCCAAGCACTCCTTCGACCCGGACAAGGAACTGGACTGGGAAGCGCCCTTCGAGGAGGGCAAGTGGTTCTGGCCGCCGGAGCTGGTCTCGCTCTACGACACGCCGCTCTGGAAGCGGATGAGCGAGGAGCAGCGGATCCTGCTCTCCCAGCACGAGGCCGCGGCACTCGCCTCGCTCGGCATCTGGTTCGAGATCATCCTGATGCAGCTGCTGGTCCGACACATCTACGACAAGGCGGCGACGAGCGCGCACGTGCGCTATGCGCTCACCGAGATCGAGGACGAGTGCCGGCACTCCAAGATGTTCGCCCGCCTGATATCCCACGGCGGCACGCCCTGGTACCCGGTCAGCCGCACGCACCAGCACCTGGGCCGCCTCTTCAAGACCATCTCGACCACCCCGGGTTCCTTCACGGCGACCCTGCTCGGGGAGGAAATCCTCGACTGGATGCAGCGCCTGACGTTCCCCGACGAGCGGGTCCAGCCCCTCATCCGCGGCGTCACCCGCATCCACGTCGTGGAGGAGGCCCGCCACGTGCGCTACGCCCGCGAGGAACTGCGCCGCCAGATGGTGACGGCCCCCAAGTGGTCCCAGGAGTTCACCCGCATCACCTCCGGGGAGTTCGCCCGGGTTTTCTCGGTGGCGTTCGTGAACCCCGACGTCTACACGAACGTGGGCCTGGACAAGAGGGAGGCTCTCGCACAGGTGAGGGCGAGTGGCCATCGCCGCGAGGTCATGCAGAACGGGTCCAGGCGGTTGACGGACTTCCTTGACGACATCGGGGTGTTGCGGGGGGTCGGGCGGCGGTTGTGGAAGTCGTCGGGGTTGCTGGCGTAGGAGCGAACCCCGGCCATGTCAGGTCCATGCAAAGTGACTACTGTCCTCCTTGAACTTGTCACCCTCCGTGGCCCTCAAGGAGATCACCACCCCGTGTCCCCCCACACTCGCCTCATACGGCTCGCCGCCCTCGGAGCCACGACCGCTCTCACCCTGACCGCGTGCGGCGGCCAGGCCGCTTCGGACTCCGGCTCCGACGACACCCCGCAGGGTGTGGTCAGCCGGGCCGCCGCCAAGAAGATCGCCGATCACTACGAGGAGGTCAACAACAAGGCCAACGCGGCGCAGGACGAGAAGCTCCTGGGGACGGTCGAGGCGGGTCAGGTCTACGCAATGGACAAGGCCACCTACACCCTCTTCGAGACCTGGCCGGAAAAGGAGAAGAAGGCCTACGCCAAGCCCTTCTCCTACCAGGACCGCGAGTACGTCATCCCCAAGAAGGGCACGGCCACCTGGTTCGCCGTCCGGGCCAAGTCCAGCGAGGGCGGCGAGAACAGCGTGCTGCTGGTCTTCGACAAGGTGGGCGGCAGCTACAAGATGGTGCTGGCCCTGTGGGCCGACGGCGAGGAGCCCCCGAAGCCGGCTCTCGACCGTCACGGTCTCGCCGAGGCCGTCGACCCCGGCACGAAGGTCGGCAAGCTCGCCCCCTCCGACCTCGGCGCCGCGTACGCGGACTTCCTCGAGACCGGCGGCAAGAAGAAGGGCAAGGCCCTGACTTCCACGAAGCCGGTCGAGAACGCCGAGAAGACCTACCAGCGGAGCAGCACCGAGGGCGCGGCCGACGGCATGGCCACCGAGAAGTTCTTCGCCAAGCCCCCGGCCGACCCGAGCGTGTACGCCCTGCGGACCGCCGACGGTGGCGTCCTCGCCCTGTTCCCGGCCGCCCACAAGCAGGAATCCCTGCTCAAGGAGGCATACCGCTCCAACGCGGCACTCGTCCCCAACGACGAACAGTCCGCTCTCGGCGCCACCAGGGGCACCCTCATCACCGACGTGTTCGAGGGCCAGGGCCTGGCCGAACTGACCCCGAAGTCCGCCCGCATCACCGCCGTCGACTTCCAGCACGTCGACGCCCGGTAGCAGACGACCCGGCCCCCACTCAGCCGCAGCCGCCCACGGCGAGAAGGGGCCGTGCCGGGGGTGTCCGCCCGCAGCGGTTGGCGCGTCAACGGGCAGTCCGTCGGCGTCCAAGCCCATCGCGCCGTTCCGAGGACGGACACCCCGGCGCGGCCCCGACCCACAGCCCGCCCGCAGGCACTACGCGCACCCCACCACCCCCCGCACGGG
>NZ_DF968379.1:0-38434 GCF_001270025.1 Streptomyces azureus
GAGCGGGGCAGGGCGGGGCGGGCGGGGACAGTCGACCGGGAAGCCCCGCGTACGCCCCGGCGCGTAGAACATGTACGCGCACCCGGGGAAGCGGGCAGCGAGTGGCTGTGCCTGGAGGGCGGGCGCGAGCAGCGCTGCAACGCGACGGGCACCCCGGGGATCGCCAGAGGCAACGGCGTGACCGCTGTGCCCGGAGGCGGGGCGGTGACACCCCGCACACCATGTCTCCGCGCCCACAGGGCGGCGATCGCCGGCGACGGGGGCGTGAGCGGCACCCGGGGAACGCGAGGGTTCGGCGATGTCCGTAGTCGGCGGGTGATCCCCCCGACCGGCGGGCCAAGGCGGTCAGGGTCTGCCGAGTCAGGACGGGCCTGTCGGGTCGGCCGGCCCGGCGGCGCCGGGGCGGCCGGGGCGGGAGGTCAGCGGCGTTGGCCGTAGCCGCGGAGTTGTTCCTGGACCTCCGCCAGCTGCTCCCCGGACAGCAGGCTCGGGGACAGGCCCGGTACCGATGCGGCGGTCAGCCACAGGCGGCACATCCATTCCAGCTGGGCGGTGCGGTCATAGGCCTGGTCCAGTGTCGCGCCGTGGGTAATGATGCCGTGGTTCTGGAGGAGGCAGCCGGAGCGGTCGGCGAGGGCGCGGAGCATGTTCTCGGCCAACTCGTCCGTGCCGTACGTGGCATACGGGGCAACCCGGACGGGTCCGCCGAGCGCGGCGGCCATGTAGTGGATCAGCGGCAGCTCGCTCACGAGCGTCGAGACGGCCGTCGCGTGCACGGCGTGGGTGTGGACGACGGCACAGGCGCTTGTCGTGCGGTAGACCGCGAGATGCATGGGCAGCTCGCTGGTCGGGACGAGCGTGCCGAGGACCTGCCGGCCGTCGAGGCCGACGCCGGTCACGTCGTCCGGCTCCAGCCGGTCGTAGGGGACGCCCGACGGCGTGACCAGGACCGTGTCCCCGACACGCACCGAGACGTTCCCGGACGTGCCGACGACGAGTCCGTCGGAGACGGTCCGGCGGGCCGTCGCAACGAGCTCCTCCCAGGCACGCGCCTCCTCGGGTCGCACACCCCTCCGCCGCGACTCCCCCCCATCCTTTCCGCCGCCCCGGATGTCCCCCGCGCCCCACTCGCCGTCTCGCTGCTCAGCCATGCGGCGATCCTGCCAGGCAGGCCCTCAACGCGCCGCCCGGCGGGGGAACTTCAGGCCGAAAGCCGAGCATCCGTATGGGCGCATATCGGTGCAAACACCCAGCGGATCCCTCCTGGCCGGAGATCTTCGGGCATTCAACGATCTTCCAGTGCTCTCTGCGAGATTTGCCGCGCACGTCGCCATCCCGGGGAAACATGGCCCGTGACCACACACCGTCCCGAGGCCGCGGCCGTCGGCTCGCCGTGTACGCGGCGCCACTCGAACTGCGAGGCACCGCCCTCGCCGAGGATCCGACCTCGGGGCGAACCGGCCGAAGGGAGACGACGTCTCGTCCCACCGGAAGAACGTCGACCGGCGGAGCGGAAGACGAAGGGCGCCAGGTTCGTCTAAGTCAAGGCGACCTAGTCGACCACCTACCGCAACCGTTGTCGACGCCGATCATCCCGCCGGCGCGGGCCTGAGCCAGCGCAGCGGTTTTGACCGGCGGGATCGTCCACGAGGCGGTGACGTACCAGCGGCCTCGGCCGGTATCGAGGTGGATGCGGTAGGCCACGGCTCGGTTCACCGCCACACGGTCGGCCCACTCCTCGTCCCGGTGGTGGAAGGCGACGGTGCCGGTGAGGACGCACCGGCCGTGCCCGGCGTTCGCCAGATGCGCCAGCTGCGCCGGGAGCTTGATGCTGACCTCACCGTCCGGCGTGAGGCGGATCGTCTCGCTCCCGAACCGCTTCCCGCTCTCGCCGTCGGCCTGGAGGAACCAGCGTGACGCTTCCCACTGCTGCCGCCAGGCGGCCTCGGTGAGCTGCGCCTGGTCGAGGTGGTGACGGTTGCGGGCCAGTCGCCCCGCCTCGTACCACGCGCACCCGCCCTGCCTCGCGGTCGGCACGCCCGACGGCGAGCCGGTCCTCAAGCACGTCAGGCGGCGCGTCTTGGCGAACCACTCCTGCCGGGTCCGGTAGCCGCCCGGCGCCCGTTTGGTGCCCTCCTCGCGCACCGGCAGCGACAACCGGTGCGCGATCGTGCGCACCCCGGCTTCCAGGCCCTGAATACGGGCGAGCTGCGCACGCAGCGACAGCGTCCATTGATCATGCGTCGCCTTGGTGATACCGCCCCCCACCGCGACGAGGACTCCCCGCTCAGAGCACGCTTGCGCCGCGCCCACGTCTCCGCGGAATGCTCAAGCCCATCGGCGCAGCGCCGCTTCAGGTCGCGGGAAGCCAGCGACCCGAGATGCGCGCCGACCAGCCGCAACACCTCCTCATCCCCAGCAGTCAGCAACGGCTCCGGGAGCCTGCCGGGTGATCAGAATCTCTTCGAGGGGTCACTCGATCGACTGAAACAGTTCGCGCGCGGGGCCTAGGCCCTTGGGGCGCGGGGAGCCTGACAGCAGGGCGAAACGGCAACCCTCGATTGCAGACACCCCTGCGCCCCTCCCAGTTCACCTTCCGTTCACTCGGGTTACCTACGTTCGTCCAGCCAATGACCTCGAACGATTGCCTGGGTAAATGGAAAGCTTCTCGCTGATCCTCGCGATTGTGGTAGTAACCGCACTCGCGTTCGATTTCACGAACGGTTTCCACGACACGGCGAACGCGATGGCCACGACCATCTCCACGGGTGCCATGAGGCCCAAGGTCGCCGTCGCCATGTCCGCCGTCCTCAACCTGGTCGGCGCCTTCCTGTCCGTGGAAGTCGCAAACACGATCTCCAAGGGCCTCGTCGACGAGGCCGGCATCCGTCCCGAGGTCATCTTCGCCGCCCTGGTCGGCGCGATCCTCTGGAACCTGCTGACCTGGCTGGTCGGCCTGCCGTCGAGTTCCTCGCACGCCCTGATGGGCGGCCTGATCGGCGCCACGATCGCCTCGGCGGGCGTCGGCGCGGTACACGGTGACGTCCTGGTCACCAAGGTGCTGATCCCGGCGATCGCCGCCCCGCTGGTCGCGGGCGTCGCCGCACTGCTCGCCACGCGGCTGACGTACTCCCTCGGCAAGAAGGCCGACGGCAAGGCCTCCGAGAAGGGCTACCGCGCCGGCCAGATCGCCTCCGCGGGCCTGGTCTCCCTGGCCCACGGCACCAACGACGCCCAGAAGACGATGGGTGTCATCACCCTGGCCCTGGTCGCCGGCGGCGCCGTCGCCCCCGACTCCGACCCGCCCATGTGGGTCATCCTGTCGGCGGGTATCGCCATCGCGCTCGGCACGTACCTCGGCGGCTGGCGCATCATCCGCACCATGGGCAAGGGCCTGACGGACCTCCAGCCGCAGCAGGGCTTCGCCGCCCAGACCAGCGCGGCGACGGTCATCCTGGCCTCCTCGCACCTCGGTTTCTCGCTCTCCACGACCCACTCCGTGTCCGGCTCCGTGATGGGCGCGGGCCTCGGCCGCAAGGGCGGCGTCGTCCGCTGGTCGACGGCGACGCGGATGTTCGTCGCGTGGGGTCTGACGCTGCCGGCGGCGGCCCTGGTGGCCGCGCTCGCCGAGTACGTCACCGGCTTCGGCAGCTGGGGTACCGCGGTGGTGGCCGTCTTCCTCGTCGCCTCCAGCGCGGCGATCTGGAAGATCTCGCGGCGTGAGGTCGTCGACCACACCAACGTCAACGACACCGACGAGGCGGAGCCGGCCGGTGTGGTGACCACGGCGATGGCCGCGGTGACGCCGCCGCCGACCGGCACGGCGACGGAGGACCCGGTGCCGTCGTTCCCGGCCCAGGCCGCCGCCGAGCGGACGCCCTCGACGACCACCACGGTCTGACCCCGCCGACCGGTAACAAGGAAGAGTCTCCGATATGAAGATCGACTGGGCGGCCCTCGGCTCCGTCTTCGGCGTCAGCCTCGTGGTCACCGTGGCCCTGGTGGGCCTGTTCACCCTCGGCATCACCGGCCTGTCCCGCCGCGAACGGGCGGTGGCCCAGGGCGGATCCGCGGGCCTCGCGGTCACCGGCGCGTACGCCTGCTTCGCGGCGTGCGCGGCGGCTGTGGGATACGGGATCTATCTGATCGTGGCCTGACGGCCCGACTTCACGAGGTTCCCGCCGGGCGGGACAGGACTTCGTCCTGTCCCGCCCGGTCGTCGTGTGGCAGGGGGCTGGTGTGGGCTTCTCCACAGTCTCCCCTCGCAGGTCAACGGCAAGTTGACGGCTGTTCCCGGCCATGGTGGACTGCCGGGGCCAGTAACGGCGGCAGGAGAGGAAGCCGGTGGAAGTCCGGCGCGGTCCCGCCACTGTCACCGGGGTAGCGATCCCCGGGAGCCAGGAACTCTCACCGCCGGTCTAGTCGAACCAGGGCGTGGACACCCTGAGTGAGGACATATCGCCATGCGCGGCTGCCGATCGAGGTTCAGTACCCCACCCCTGCCCGCCCCCGCGGCCGGCTGAGCCCATGGGTGCCGGTCGCGTCTTCGCGTACGGCGCCGCCGCCGGTCTGATCGGTGACCTGCTGCTCGGCGATCCTCGCCGGGGGCATCCGGTCGCCGTGTTCGGGCGGGCCGCGGGCGCCGTGGAACGGGTGTTGTGGCGGGACCACCGGGGCTGGGGCGCGCTGCACACCGTGGTGTGCGCCGGAGGGGCCGTCGCGCTCGGGGGCGTCGCCGCGCGTGCCGTGCGTGACTCCGCCGTCGCCTCCGTCGCGCTGACCGGTGCCGCCACCTGGGCCGTGGTCGGGGGGACTTCGCTCGCACGGGAGGCGCGGGCCATCGGGCGTGCCCTGGAAGCGGGGGACGTCGACGGGGCCCGGGCGCGGCTGCCGCATCTGTGCGGGCGGGATCCGCAGGCGCTCGACGCCGACGGGATCGCCCGGGCCGTGGTCGAGTCCGTCGCCGAGAACACCTCCGACGCGGTCGTGGGGGCGCTCGTGTGGGGGGCCGTCGGCGGTGTGCCGGGGCTCCTCGGGTTCCGGGCCGTCAACACCCTCGACGCCATGGTCGGGCACAAGTCGGCCCGGTACCGGCGGTACGGGTGGGCCTCCGCGCGGCTGGACGATCTCGCCGGATGGCCGGGGGCCCGGCTGACCGCCGTACTCGCGGCCCTGGCAGGGGACGACCCACGGGGAGCCGTGCGGGCCTGGCGTGCCGATGCCGCCAAGCATCCGAGCCCCAACGCCGGGCCCGTGGAGGCCTCGTTCGCGGGGGCGCTCGGGGTGCGGCTGGGCGGGACCTTGTCTTACGGCGGGCGCGTCGAGCACCGGCCGGTGCTCAACGGGGCGGGGCTCGGCGTCGCCACCCAGGACATCGAACGGGCCGTACGGCTGTCCAGGCGTGTCGGCTGGCTCGCGCTCGGCGTCTGTGTCGCCGCGCGCCGCATCGCGAAAGGGCGTACGTCATGACGGGCGGTGGGCTTCTGGTCGCCGGTACCACCTCCGACGCCGGCAAGAGCGTCGTGACCGCCGGGATCTGCCGGTGGCTGGTGCGGCAGGGCGTCAAGGTCGCGCCCTTCAAGGCGCAGAACATGTCCCTCAACTCCTTCGTGACGAAGGAAGGCGCCGAGATCGGTCGGGCGCAGGCCATGCAGGCGCAGGCCTGCCGGGTCGAGCCGACCGCGCTGATGAACCCGGTGCTGCTCAAGCCCGGCGGCGAGCGCAGCAGTCAGGTCGTGCTGCTGGGCAAGCCGGTCGGGGAGCTCAGCGCCCGCGGGTACCACGGCGGACGGCAGCAGAAGCTGCTCGGGACCGTGCTGGACTGCCTGGAGCAGTTGCGGGGCACGTATGACGCGGTGATCTGTGAGGGGGCGGGCAGTCCCGCCGAGATCAACCTGCGGCGGACCGACATCGTCAACATGGGGATCGCCCGCAACGCCGGGCTCCCCGTGCTCGTCGTCGGCGACATCGACCGGGGCGGTGTCTTCGCCTCGTTCTTCGGGACCGTCGCGCTGCTGTCGCGCGAGGACCAGGAGTGCGTCGCCGGGTTCCTCGTCAACAAGTTCCGGGGGGACGTCTCCCTGCTGGAGCCGGGCCTCGACATGCTCCAGGGGCTCACCGGGCGGCGTACGTACGGCGTCCTGCCCTTCCGGCACGGGCTGGGCATCGACGAGGAGGACGGGCTGCGCGTCTCCCTGCGGGGGACGGTCCGGGAGTCCGTCGTCGCCCCGCCGGTCGGCGAGGACGTGCTGCGCGTCGCCGTGTGCGCCGTTCCGCTCATGTCCAACTTCACGGACGTCGACGCACTGGCCGCCGAACCGGGTGTCGTGGTGCGCTTCGTGGACCGGCCGGAGGAACTCGCCGACGCCGACCTCGTCATCGTGCCCGGGACCCGGGGGACCGTCCGTGCGCTGGAGTGGCTGCGCGAGCGCGGGCTGGCCGACGCGCTCGTGCGCAGGGCCGCCGAGCAGCGGCCCGTCCTCGGGATCTGCGGCGGCTTCCAGATCCTCGGCGAGCACATCGAGGACGACGTGGAGAGCCGCCGGGGGCATGTCGAGGGGCTCGGCGTCCTGCCCGTGCGGGTGCGGTTCGCCCGCGAGAAGACCCTCACGCGGCCGGCGGGCGAGGCCCTCGGAGAGCGCGTAGAGGGCTACGAGATCCATCACGGCGTCGCCGACGTCACCGGAGGGGACCCCTTCTTGGACGGCTGCCGGGTCGGCCAGACCTGGGGCACGCACTGGCACGGCTCGCTGGAGTCGGACGGGTTCCGGCGGGCCTTCCTGCGCGAGGTGGCCGCCGCCGCGGGGCGCCGCTTCGTGCCGGCGCCGGACACCTCGTTCGCCGCGCTGCGCGAGGAGCAGCTCGACCGGCTCGGCGACCTGATCGAACAGCACGCGGACACGGACGCGCTGTGGCGGCTCATCGAGTCGGGCGCGCCGCGAGGACTGCCCTTCATTCCACCGGGAGCGCCCGCATGAGCACTGTGTTGTTGTTGTCGACCGCCGACACGGACCTGCTGGCGGCCCGGGCCGCCACCGGCGTCTCGTACCGGATCGGCAACCCGACCCGCGTGGACGTCGGGCAGGAGCTTCCGGCTCTCCTCGACGGCGCGGACATCGCCGTCGTACGGCTGCTCGGCGGCAAGCGGGCCTGGGAGGACGGGCTCGCCGCGCTGAAGGCGTCCGGCGTCCCGACCGTGCTGCTGGGCGGAGAGGCCGTGCCCGACGCGGAGCTGATGGCCGAGTCGTCGGTGCCGGCCGGTGTGGTGGCGGAGGCGCTGAAGTACCTCGTGGAGGGCGGGCCGGCCAACCTCACCGAGCTGGCGCGGTTCCTGTCCGACACCGTGCTGCTCACGGGCGAGGGGTTCGCCGCGCCGCAGCGGATGCCGGAGTACGGCGTCCGCGGCGGGCGCGCACAGGTCGCGGGCAGGCCGACCGTCGGCGTGCTCTTCTACCGGGCGCACGAGCTGAGCGGCAACACGGCCTTCGTGGACACCCTGTGCGACGCGATCGAGGCGCGGGGCGCCAATGCGCTTCCCGTGTACTGCGGTTCGCTGCGCGGGGCCGACGCGGGACTGTACGAGATCCTCGGGCGGGCGGACGCCCTCGTCGCCACCGTCCTCGCCGCCGGCGGCACCCACGCCTCGCAGGCCTCGGCGGGCGGTGACGAGGAGTCCTGGGACATCGGCGCCCTCGCCGAGCTGAACATCCCCGTGCTGCAAGGGCTGTGCCTGACGTCCTCGCGGCGTGCCTGGGAGGCGTCCGACGCCGCCCTGTCCCCCATGGACGCCGCGATGCAGGTGGCGATCCCGGAGTTCGACGGGCGGCTGATCACCGTGCCGTTCTCCTTCAAGGAGCAGGGCGCGGACGACGTGGCCGTGTACGTCGCCGACCCGGAGCGGGCCGCGCGGGTCGCCGGGATCGCCGTACGGCACGCGCGGTTGAAGCACAAGGCGAACGCCGAGAAGAAGCTCGCGCTCGTCTTCACCGCGTACCCGACCAAGCACTCGCGGGTCGGAAACGCCGTCGGGCTGGACACCCCGGCCTCGGCGGTGCGGGTGCTGGACGCGCTGCGGGACGCCGGGTACGGCCTCACCGAGTACCCCGCGGGCGGCGACGAGCTGATCCACCGGCTCATCGCGGCCGGCGGGCACGACGTGGAGTGGCTGACGGACGAGCAGCTGGCCGCCGCGCCCGCGCGGGTGCCGCTGGCGGACTACCGGGCCTGGTTCGACAAGCTCGACCCGGAGCTGAGGGACGCCATGACCGAGGCGTGGGGCGAGCCGCCGGGCAGCCTGTACGTCGACGGGGACGACATCGTGCTGGCGTCGCTCCGGTTCGGGAACGTCGTGGTGATGATCCAGCCGCCGCGCGGCTTCGGCGAGAACCCCATCGCGATCTACCACGACCCGGACATGCCGCCGTCCCACCACTACCTGGCGGCCTACCGCTGGCTGGAGAACAGTTTCGGCGCGGACGCGATCGTGCACATGGGCAAGCACGGCACGCTGGAGTGGCTGCCCGGCAAGGGCCTCGGGCTCAGCGCCGGCTGCGCCCCGGACGCCGTGCTCGGGGAGCTTCCCCTGATCTACCCGTTCATCGTCAACGACCCGGGCGAGGGCACCCAGGCCAAGCGGCGTGGGCACGCCACGGTCGTCGACCACCTGGTGCCGCCGATGGCCCGCGCCGACACCTACGGCGACCTGGCCAAGCTGGAGCAGCTCCTCGACGAGTACGCGCTCGTCTCCGACCTGGACCCGGCGAAGGCCCCGGCCGTGCGCGCGCAGATCTGGACCCTCGTCAAGGCCGCCGAGCTGCACCACGACCTGCATGTCGACGAGCAGCCGGACGACGACGAGTTCGACGAGTTCGTCATGCACATCGACGGCTATCTGTGCGAGATCAAGGACGTGCAGATCCGCGACGGCCTGCACATCCTGGGCGGCGGCCCGGCCGGTGAAGCGCGCGTCAACCTCGTCCTGGCGGTGCTGCGCGCCTCGCAGGTGTGGGGCGGGCAGGCCGACGCGCTGCCGGGGCTCCGGGCGGCGCTGGCGGAGCACTTCGGGCTGGTGGAGAAGGAGTTGCTGGCCGAGCCGGGCGCTCCGGTGAAGGTGCCGGTGGAGCTGACGGGCCTGGTGGCGGGGCCGGCCCGCACCGCCGCCGACGCGATCGACCTGCTGGAGCAGCTGTGCCGGCGGATCGCGGAGGGCATGGAGGAGCGCGGCTGGGCGGTCGCCGAGGTCCCGGCACTGGTCCGGGAGGTGGTCGGCAGCGAACTCCCCGAAGCCGTGGCGGTGCTGGAGTTCGCCTGCACCGAGGTCGTGCCGCGGCTGGCGAGGACCACCGACGAGATCGGGCACATCCTGCGGGCGCTGGACGGCGGTTACGTCCCGGCGGGTCCCTCCGGCTCGCCGACCCGCGGCCTGGTCAACGTCCTGCCGACGGGGCGCAACTTCTACTCCGTCGACCCGAAGGCGATTCCGTCCCGGCTGAGCTGGGAGGTCGGGCAGTCGCTCGCGGACTCGCTGGTGCAGCGGTATCTGACCGACACGGGCGAGTACCCGAAGTCCGTCGGTCTGACGGTGTGGGGCACCTCGGCCATGCGCACGCAGGGCGACGACATCGCCGAGATCCTGGCGCTGCTGGGCTGCCGGCCGGTGTGGGACGACGCCTCGCGCCGGGTGACCGGGTTCGAGGTGATCTCCCCGCAGGAGCTCGGCCGGCCGCGCATCGACGTGACGGTCCGTATCTCGGGCTTCTTCCGGGACGCGTTCCCGCATGTGGTGGGGCTGATCGACGACGCCGTCCGCACGGTCGCCGAGCTGGACGAGCCCGCCGAGCGGAACTACGTCCGGGCCCACGCCGACGAGGACACCACCGAGCACGGTGACCGGCGCCGGGCGACCGCCCGGATCTTCGGCTCCAAGCCGGGGGCGTACGGGGCCGGTCTGCTGCCGCTGATCGACGCGCGCAACTGGCGCTCCGACGCGGACCTCGCCGAGGTGTACGCGGTGTGGGGCGGCTACGCCTACGGGCGGGGGCTGGACGGGCGGGCCGCGCGCGGGGACATGGAGACGGCGTTCCGGCGGATCGCGGTCGCCGCGAAGAACGTCGACACGCGTGAGCACGACCTCGTCGACGCCGACGACTACTTCCAGTACCACGGCGGCATGGTCGCCATGGTCCGCCATCTGACGGGCGCGAGCCCCGAGGCGTACGTCGGCGACTCGGCCGTACCGGACCAGGTGAAGACCCGCACGCTGGGCGAGGAGACGCACCGCGTCTTCCGCGCCCGGGTGGTCAACCCGCGCTGGATGGCGGCCATGCGGCGGCACGGCTACAAGGGCGCCTTCGAGATGGCCGCGACCGTGGACTACCTGTTCGGGTACGACGCCACGGCCGGGGTCGTGGACGACTGGATGTACGAGAAACTCAGCGCCGAGTACGTCTTCGACCCGGAGAACCGGGAGTTCATGAAGACGTCCAACCCCTGGGCGCTGCGCGGCATCACCGAGCGGCTGCTGGAGGCCGCCGACCGCGGACTGTGGGCGGAGCCGGACCAGGAGACCCTGGAACGGCTCCGGGCGACCTACCTCGAGCTTGAGGGAGATCTGGAGGGTGACGCATGAGCGCCCTGGAAACCCCCGCGTCGGCGGGGAGCACACCAGCGCTCCGCCTGCTGCCGGCGAGACGGCCGGACCATCCCCGCATCGGCGGGGAGCAGGCTTCGACCATGACGAGGCCGCGGCTTGGCTGCGAGTCGTTCTGCCATGAATCCCCCGAAGGAGTGATCACCGCGTGAGCATGCCCTATCCCTTTACCGCCCTCGTCGGACAGGACAGCCTCCGCCTGGCGCTGCTCATCAACGCGGTGAGTCCGGCGGTCGGCGGTGTGCTGGTGCGCGGTGAGAAGGGCACCGCCAAGTCGACGGCCGTGCGGGCGCTGTCCGCGCTCATGCCGGAGGTGGACGTCGTCCCCGAGTGCCGCTTCTCCTGCGACCCCTCCTCCCCCGATCCCGCCTGCCCGGACGGGCCGCACGCGCCGGGAGCCGCCGGCCGGTCCCGTCCGGCCCGGATGGTCGAGCTGCCCGTCGGTGCCTCGGAGGACCGGCTGGTGGGCGCGCTGGACATCGAGCGGGCGCTGTCGGAGGGCGTGAAGGCCTTCGAGCCGGGCCTGCTCGCCGCCGCGCACCGCGGCATCCTCTACGTGGACGAGGTGAACCTCCTCCACGACCACCTGGTCGACCTGCTGCTGGACGCGGCCGCGATGGGCGCCTCGTACGTGGAACGCGAAGGCGTCTCCGTACGGCACGCGGCCCGCTTCCTGCTCGTCGGCACCATGAACCCCGAGGAGGGCGAGCTGCGGCCGCAGTTGCTCGACCGGTTCGGGCTGACCGTCGAGGTCGCGGCCTCGCGGGAACCCGAGCAGCGGGTGGAGGTGGTCAGGCGGCGACTCGCCTACGACGACGATCCGGCCGGTTTCGCGGCCCGGTGGGCGGACGAGGAAGCCGCCGTGCGGGCGCGGATCGTGGCGGCACGGGAACTGCTGCCGTCCGTGCGGCTGGGCGACGGGGCGCTGCGGCAGATCGCGGCGACCTGCGCGGCCTTCGAGGTCGACGGCATGCGCGCCGACATCGTGATGGCGCGCACGGCGACGGCGCTGGCCGCCTGGGCGGGGCGTACCGACGTGCTCGCCGAGGACGTCCGGCAGGCCGCGCTGCTCGCGCTGCCGCACCGCCGGCGGCGCAACCCCTTCGACGCGCCGGGGCTGGACGAGGACAAGCTGGACGAGACCCTGGAGGAGTTCTCCGGGGACGACGACCCGGACCCCGACCCGGACCCCGACCAGGGGCCGGACGGGCCCGGCGGGGGCGGCGGGCAGCCGGAGCCCGACGACGGGCCGCAGGGAGATGACGCGGGGGCCACGCCCGAGGCCGGGGAGAACGGGCAGCCGCAGCCGTCGGGCGCCGGTGAGCAGTCGGCCGTACGGGCTGCCGAGCCGTTCAGGACCAAGGTGCTGAGCGTGCCCGGGATCGGCGAGGGTGCCGCCGGGCGGCGTTCGCGGGCGCGGACCGAGCACGGGCGGACGACCGGCTCCCGGCGGCCGCGGGGCACGCTCACGAAGCTGCACCTGGCGGCGACCGTGCAGGCCGCGGCGCCGCACCAGCGGGCGCGCGGGCGGTCCGGGCCGGGGCTGGTGGTGCGCCGGGACGATCTGCGGCAGGCCACCCGCGAGGGGCGCGAGGGCAATCTCGTGCTGTTCGTGGTGGACGCCTCCGGGTCGATGGCGGCGCGGCAGCGGATGAGTGCCGTGAAGGGGGCCGTGCTGTCGCTGCTGCTGGACGCGTACCAGCGGCGGGACAAGGTGGGGCTGGTGACGTTCCGGGGTTCGGGCGCGGACGTCGCGCTGCCGCCGACCTCGTCCGTGGACGCGGCGGCGGCCCGGCTGGAGTCGCTGCCGACCGGCGGGCGTACGCCGCTCGCCGCCGGGCTGCTGCGCGCGCACGACGTGCTGCGGGTGGAGCGGCTGCGGGATCCGGCACGGCGGCCGCTGCTCGTGCTGGTGACGGACGGGCGGGCCACCGGTGGCCCGGAGCCGGTCGCCCTGGCCGGGCGGGCGGCTCGGCTGTTCGCGGCCGAGGGCGTCGCGTCCGTCGTCGTGGACTGCGAGACGGGGCCGGTGCGCCTCGGGCTCGCCGGGCAGCTCGCCGGTGAGCTGGGCGGCACCGCCGTGACGCTGGACGAGCTGCGGGCCGACTCGATCGCCGGGCTGGTCAGGGATGTGCAGGGGACTTCGAGGAGGGCCGCGTAATGCCGCAGGGACAGCCGAGTGTCATTCCGGACGACGGTCTGACGACCCGACAGCGCCGGAACCGGCCGCTCGTCGTCGTGCACACGGGCGTCGGCAAGGGCAAGTCGACAGCCGCCTTCGGGCTCGCGCTGCGGGCCTGGAACCAGGGCTGGCCGATCGGGGTGTTCCAGTTCGTCAAGTCGGCGAAGTGGAAGGTCGGCGAGGAGAACGCGCTGCGCGTGCTCGGTGCCTCCGGCGAGGGCGGGTCCGTCGCCTGGCACAAGATGGGCGAGGGCTGGTCCTGGGTGCAGCGCGACGCACAGCTGGACAACGAGGAGAAGGCCCGGGAGGGCTGGGAGCAGGTCAAGCGGGACCTGGCTGCGGAGACGTACCGGCTGTACGTGCTGGACGAGTTCGCCTACCCGATGCACTGGGGGTGGGTGGACACGGACGAGGTCGTGGACGTCCTGCGGAACCGGCCCGGCACCCAGCATGTGGTGATCACGGGGCGCAACGCTCCCGAGAAGCTCGTGGACTTCGCCGACCTCGTGACCGACATGTCCAAGGTGAAGCACCCCATGGACGCCGGGCAGAAGGGGCAGAGGGGCATCGAGTGGTGATGTCCTCCTCGTCCGTGCCCCGGCTGGTCGTCGCCGCGCCCTCGTCGGGCAGTGGCAAGACCACCGTCGCCACGGGGCTGATGGCCGCGTTCGCCGCGCGGGGGCTCGCCGTGTCCCCGCACAAGGTCGGGCCGGACTACATCGACCCCGGGTACCACGCGCTCGCGACCGGGCGGAGGGGGCGCAATCTCGACGCGTATCTGTGCGGGCCGGAGCTGGTCGGGCCGCTGTTCCTGCACGGGGCGCGCGGGTGTGACGTCGCCGTCGTCGAGGGCGTGATGGGCCTGTACGACGGGGCCGCCGGGGAGGGGGAGCTGGCCTCCACGGCCCATGTCGCGAAGTTGCTGCGGGCGCCGGTGGTGCTGGTCGTCGACGCGTCGTCGCAGTCCCGGTCGGTGGCGGCGCTGGTGCACGGGTTCGTCTCCTGGGACCCGGAGGTGCGGGTCGGGGGCGTGATTCTGAACAAGGTCGCCTCGGATCGGCACGAGGTGATGTTGCGGGAGGCGCTGGAGCAGGTGGGGGTGCCTGTGCTCGGGGTGTTGCGGCGGGCTCCGCAGGTGGACACGCCGTCGCGGCATCTGGGGCTGGTGCCGGTCGCCGAGCGGCGGGCTGAGGCGGTCGAGGCCGTTGCGGCGATGGCCGCGCAGGTCTCCGACGGTTGTGACCTGGACGCGTTGATGGGGTTGGCGCGGAGTGCGGGGGCGTTGTCGTGTGCGGCTTGGGATGCGGCTGAGGTCGTTTCCTCCCCCACCCACCAGCCGACACGGCCGGACGAGAAGCCGGAGCCGAGGGTTGCTGTCGCCGGTGGCCCCGCGTTCACCTTCTCGTACGCCGAGAACACCGAACTGCTCGCCGCCGCCGGTGCCGACGTCGTCCCCTTCGATCCGCTGCGGGACGAGGAACTGCCCGAAGGGACGCGGGGGTTGGTGATCGGGGGCGGGTTCCCCGAGGTGTACGCCGCCGAGCTGTCCGCCAATGAACCCCTGCGCAAGGCCGTTGCCGATCTGGCGGAGAGCGGCGCTCCGGTGGCCGCCGAGTGTGCCGGGCTGCTGTATCTGTGCCGGGAGCTGGACGGACTGCCCATGTGCGGGGTGCTGGACGCCGGGGCGCGGATGACGGAACGGCTGACCCTGGGGTACCGGGACGCCGTGGCCGTCGGCGACAGTGTGCTCGCGGCGGCGGGGACGCGGATGCGGGGGCACGAGTTCCACCGGACCGCCGTGGAGCCCGGGGCGGGGGCCGAACCCGCCTGGGGTCTGCGGACCCCTCAGCGGCGCGTCGAGGGGTTCGTGCGGCACGGTGTGCACGCGAGCTATCTGCACACGCACTGGGCCGCGGAGCCCGGTGTCGCCCGTCGGTTCGTGGAGAGGTGCCGGACGTCATGAGCAGCAGGCTGGTCGGTGTCGGGGTCGGGCCCGGGGATCCGGAGCTGGTGACCGTCAAGGGCGTGAACGCCCTGCGGGAAGCCGATGTCGTCGTGGTTCCCGTGCTGGACACAGGCGAGCGCGGGCGGGCCGAGGCGACCGTGTTGCACTACGTGCCCGAGGAGAAGGTCGTACGGGTCGTGTTCGCGCTGAACGAGCGGAGCGACCGGGCGCGGCGGGAGGCGGCCTGGGACGCGGCGGGCGAGCGGGTGGCCGAGCTGCTGCGCGGGCATGGTGCCGTCGCCTTCGCGACCATCGGGGATCCCAACGTGTACTCCACGTTCACGTACCTCGCGCAGACCGTCGCCGAGCTGGTGCCGGGGACCGTCGTCGAGACCGTGCCCGGGATCACCGCCATGCAGGACCTCGCCGCGCGGTCGGGTGCCGTGCTGACCGAGGGGACCGAGCCGCTCACGCTCGTCCCCGTCACGGCGGGGGCGACGGTGCTCAAGGAGGCCCTCGCCGGGCCCGGGACGGTCGTCGCCTACAAGTTCGGCCGGCAGGCGTACGAGGTCGCCGAGGCGCTGCGGGAGACCGGGCGGATCGGCGACGCGGTGTGGGGGTCGGCGCTGGGGCTGACGGAGGAGTCGATCCGGCCGGCCGCCGAACTCGACGGCACTCCCCTGCCCTACCTGTCGACGCTCATCTCCCCCGCCCGGCGCGACGGCGGGCGGGGCGGAAAGCTCTGATCCGCCCGTGCATCACCCCGCCTGTCGGAACCCCCCTGTACGAGAGGACCACCCCATGGCCGACGCCCCCACCGGCAAGGTGACCTTCGTCGGTGCCGGCCCCGGCGCCGCCGACCTCCTGACGTTCCGTGCCGCGCGCGCCATCGCCGAGGCCGACGTGGTGATCTGGGCGGCGAGCCTGGTCCAGGCGGAGGTCCTCCAGCACGCGCGCGAGGGCGCGGAGGTCCTCGACTCGGCGGCCATGTCCCTGGAGGACGTCGTGGCCGTGTACCGGCGGGCCCGGGAGGAGGGCCTGCGCGTCGCCAGGATCCACTCCGGTGACCCCGCCCTGTGGGGCGGCACCCAGGAGCAGCTCGACCGGTGTGCCGAGATCGGGCTCGCGACCGAGGTCGTGCCCGGCGTGTCCGCCTTCTCCGCCGTCGCCGCGCTCGCGCAGCGCGAGCTGACCATCCCCGAGGTCGCGCAGTCCGTCGTCCTGACCCGGCTCGGCGGCGGCAAGACGCCCATGCCGCCCGGGGAGGAGGTCCGCGAGTTCGCCCGGCACGGCACCACCATGGCGATCTTCCTCTCCGCGGCCCGCAGCGGGCAGCTGGTGCGGGAGCTGCTGGAGGGCGGTTACCCGACGACGACCCCGGTCGTGGTCGCGTACCAGGCGACATGGCCGGAGGAACTGGTCGTGAGGTGCACGATCGGCACGCTGGAGGAGACGGTCAAGGAACACAAGCTCTGGAAGCACACGCTGTTCCTGGTCGGCCCGGCGCTCGACGCGCACGGCACGCGCTCGCACCTGTACCACCCGGGTCACTTCCACGGCTACCGCAAGGCCGACCCCGAGGCCCGCAGGGCCCTGCGCGAGCGGGGTGCCAGTAGATGATCGTCCGGCCTCCTGTACGTGTCGGAGAAAACGCAGAAGGAGTCGCTCAGTGATCGGCCTCATTTCCGCCACCGCGGCGGGAGCGGCTGCGCGGGACCGGCTGGCCGCCGCCTGGCCGGACCGCACGCGCGTGTACCAGGGTCCCGTCGGGGACGCCGTACGGGCCGCGTTCGCGCAGTGCGAGCAGCTCGTGTGCTTCCTGGCGACGGGGGCGGTGGTGCGGCTGGTGGCGCCGCTGCTGTCCGGCAAGACGGCGGACCCGGGCGTGGTGTGCGTCGACGAGGGCGGCCGGTTCGCGGTGTCCCTCGTGGGCGGGCATGCGGGCGGCGCCAACGAACTCGCCCGGGAAGTCGGGGAGTTGCTGGGCACGGAGCCAGTCGTGACGACGGCGACGGACGCTGCGGATCTGCCCGGTCTCGACACCCTCGGCCTGCCCGTGCAGGGCGATGTCGCCGGGGTCTCCCGGGCGTTGCTGGACGGTGAGGCGGTGGCGCTGCGGGCCGAGGTGACCTGGCCGCTGCCGCCACTCCCGGTGACCGCCGACGGGTCGTACACGATCCGGCTGACCGACCGGCTCGTCGAGGCGGCCGAGCGCGAGGTGGTGCTGCGCCCGCCGTCGCTGGTCGTCGGGGTCGGGGCGTCGAAGGGTGCCCCCGTCGAGGAGGTGCTCGGGCTGATCGAGGACGTCCTGCGGGAGGCCGGGCTGTCCTCGGCGTCGGTCGCCGAGCTCGCCACCGTCGACGCCAAGGCCGGGGAGCCCGGCCTCGTCGAGGCCGCACGGCAGCTCGGTGTGCCCCTGGTGGCCTACTCCGCCGGCGAGTTGGCCGCCGTCGACGTGCCCAACCCGTCCGACGCGCCGCTCGCCGCCGTCGGTACGCCCTCGGTCGCGGAGGCCGCCGCCCTGGTGCGCGGGGGCGAACTCCTCGTCCCCAAGCGGAAGTCGGCCGCGAGCCCAGCCATGGCGACCTGTGCCGTCGTACGGCGCCCGGGGCGCGGGCGGCTCGCGGTGGTCGGGCTCGGGCCGGGTGCCCGGGACCTGCTGACGCCGCGCGCGAAGGCCGAACTCCGGCGCGCATCCGTGCTCGTCGGACTCGACCAGTACGTCGACCAGATCCGCGATCTGCTGCGGCCCGGCACCCGGATCCTGGAGTCGGGGCTGGGGGCCGAGGAGGAGCGGGCGCGCACGGCCGTCGAGGAGGCCCGCAAGGGGCGGGCCGTCGCGCTGATCGGCAGCGGGGACGCGGGCGTGTACGCCATGGCCTCCCCCGCGCTCGCCGAGGCCTCCGACGACATCGACGTGGTCGGCGTGCCCGGCGTGACGGCGGCGCTCGCGGCCGGGGCGATCCTGGGCGCGCCGCTGGGCCACGACCACGTGTCGATCAGCCTGTCCGACCTGCACACGCCGTGGGAGGTCATCGAGCGGCGGGTACGGGCGGCGGCCGAGGCCGACCTCGTGGTGACGTTCTACAATCCGCGTTCGCGCGGCCGCGACTGGCAGCTGCCCAAGGCACTGGACATCCTCGCCGGGCACCGGGCGCCGACGACGCCGGTCGGTGTCGTACGCAACGCCTCGCGGCCGGACGAGTCCGCCCGGGTCACCACGCTGACCGCGCTCGACCCTGCGACGGTCGACATGATGACGGTCGTCACCGTGGGCAACACCGCGACCCGGGAGATCGCCGGGCGCATGGTGACGCCGCGCGGCTACCGCTGGCAGGAGGAGCCCTAGTGAACCGCGTCGTCCACCACCCCACGTCCGCCGAGGAGAACCTGTGACCACCCCGCCCGCCCTGCTCATCGCCGGCCACGGCACCCGTGACGACGCCGGAGCCGAGGCGTTCCGCGACTTCGTGCGGGAGCTGGGGACCCGCCACCCGGAACTGCCCGTAGCGGGCGGCTTCATCGAACTGTCCCCGCCGCCGCTGGGCGAGGCCGTCGCCGAGCTGGTGGAGCGGGGCGTACGGCGGTTCGCCGCCGTGCCTTTGATGCTGGTGTCCGCCGGGCACGCCAAGGGCGACATCCCGGCGGCGCTGGCCCGCGAGAAGGAGCGCCACCCCGGGATCTCGTACACGTACGGGCGTCCGCTGGGCCCGCATCCGACGCTGCTGAACGTGCTGGAGCGGCGGCTGGACGAGGCGCTGGGCGGCGCCGCGGGGCGCCGGCCGGGTGACCGGGCCGATGTGACGGTGCTGCTGGTGGGGCGGGGGTCGACGGACCCGGACGCCAACGCCGAGGTGCACAAGGCGGCGCGGCTGCTGTGGGAGGGGCGCGGGTACGCGGGGGTCGAGACGGCGTTCGTGTCGCTGGCGGCGCCGGACGTGCCGAGCGGACTCGACCGGTGCGCGCGGCTGGGTGCCCGCCGGATCGTGGTGCTCCCCTACTTCCTGTTCACCGGCATCCTGCCGGACCGGGTGCGGCTTCAGACGGAGGGCTGGGCGGCGGCGCACCCGGAGGTCGAGGTGCGCTCGGCCGACGTCATCGGGCCGGAGCCGGAGCTGCTGGACCTGGTGTGGGAGCGGTACGCGGAGGCCGTCGAGGGTGATCTGCGGATGAACTGCGACTCGTGCGTGTACCGCGTCGCGCTGCCGGGCTTCGAGGACAAGGTGGGGATGCCGCAGCAGCCGCACTTCCACCCGGACGACGACGGCCACCACCACGGGCCCGGACACGGGCACCACCACCATGGGGCGCACTCGCATGCGCACTGAAAATCCCGTGGGCACGGAGAAACTCACGGGCACGGAAAGCGGCCACGATCTGCGGCACCACGGGGACGCGGAGGTCCGGGACGGCGGCGGCTCGCTCGTCGATCTCGCCGTGAACGTCCGCGCGGACACTCCGCCGACGTGGCTGCGGGAGCACATCGCCGCGTCGCTGGACGGGCTGGCGGCCTACCCGGACGGGCGGGCCGCACGCGCGGCGGTGGCGGCGCGGCACGGCCTGCCGGTGGAGCGGGTGCTGCTGACTGCGGGGGCGGCGGAGGCGTTCGTGCTGCTGGCGCGGGCACTGAAGGTGCGGCGGCCGGTCGTCGTCCACCCGCAGTTCACGGAGCCGGAGGCCGCGCTGCGCGACGCGGGGCACACGGTCGACCGGGTGCTGCTGCGGGAGGAGGACGGCTTCCGGCTGGACCCGGCGGCCGTCCCCGAGGCCGCTGACCTGGTGGTGATCGGCAATCCGACGAACCCGACGTCGGTGTTGCACCCGGCGGAGGTGATCGCCTCTCTCGCCCGGCCCGGGCGGCTGCTGGTGGTGGACGAGGCGTTCATGGACGCGGTGCCGGGCGAGCGGGAGGCCCTGGCGGACCGCGTCGACGTGCCCGGGCTCGTGGTGCTGCGCAGCCTGACCAAGACGTGGGGGCTGGCCGGGCTGCGGATCGGGTACGTGCTGGCGGCGCCGGAGACCATCGAGGACCTGGAGCGGGCACAGCCGCTGTGGCCGGTGTCGACGCCGGCACTGGCCGCGGCACAGGCGTGCGTGGGGCCACGGGCGGTGGCGGAGGCGGCCCACGCGGCACACCGCGTCGCCGCGGACCGGGCCCACCTGCTGACGGGCCTCGCCCGCTTCGCCCAGGCCGGGCTACGGGTGGTCGAGCCCGCACAGGGCCCGTTCGTCCTGATCCGTCTCCCGCACGCGGCGTCCGTACGCAGCCGCCTGCGCGGCCTCGGCTACGCCGTGCGGCGCGGGGACACCTTCCCCGGCCTGGACGAGGAGTGGCTGCGACTGGCGGTGCGGGACCGGAGGACGGTGGACGGGTTCCTACGGTCGCTGGAGCGTGCGGTGGCGGGCTGACGGCTCACCGCCGGGCGGCGGTCCCGGCCGTCTCCGTCCCGGTCGGCGTGCCGTCCCGGTCGGCGTGCCGTCCTGGGGGCGGCGGGACAGCAGGACGCTGGTGACGACGACCCAGAGCCCGGCGGCCATCAAGGCGAAGAAGCCGACCCAGGGGATGCAGATCAGAGACAGGCTCGGGCCCCGCAAGGAATCGCGCACCCGGCGTACGCCGACAGCGTTCTGACGCCTCTTCACTCCAACGTGGTGATACCGGGGACGCTTTCGAATCCCCCGGCACAGACGTTCCCCGGCGTCGCCCGCGGCTACCCGACCACGCGCCCGTTCAGCACCACCCGGCGCGGTGCCGCCAGCACGCCCACGTCCTTCCGCGGGTCCTCGTCGTAGACGACGAGGTCGGCCGGGGCGCCCTCGTCCAGGCCGGGGCGGCCGAGCCAGGCCCGGGCCGTCCAGGTCCCCGCGGCCAGGGCCTCGACGGGCGGGATGCCCGCGGTGACCAGTTCGGCGACCTCGGACGCCGCGAGGCCGTGGGCGAGTCCGCCGCCCGCGTCGGTACCGACGAAGACCGGGATCCCGGCGTCGTAGGCGCCCCGCACGGTGTCGTAGCGGCGCTCGTGGAGCCGGCGCATATGGGCCGACCAGCGCGGGAACCGGGCCTCGCCACCGTCGGCGAGCTGCGGGAAGGTCGCGATGTTGACCAGCGTCGGGACGATGGCGACGCCCCGTTCGGCGAACAGCGGGATGAGGTCCTCGGTCAGGCCCGTCGCGTGCTCGATGCAGTCGATGCCCGCCTCGACGAGGTCCTGGAGGGAGTCCTCCGAGAAACAGTGCGCGGTGACCCGGGCGCCCAGGCGGTGCGCCTCGGCGATCGCCGCCTCCACCGCCCCGCGCGGCCAGCAGGCCGACAGGTCGCCGAGGTCGCGGTCGATCCAGTCGCCGACCAGCTTCACCCAGCCGTCGCCGCGCCGCGCCTCCTGGGCGACGTAGGCGACCAGGTCGTCCGGCTCGATCTCCCAGGCGTAGTTGCGGATGTAGCGGCGGGTGCGGGCGATGTGCCGCCCGGCACGGATGATCTTCGGCAGGTCGTCGCGGTCGTCGATCCAGCGGGTGTCGGAGGGCGAGCCCGCGTCGCGGATCAGCAGCGTGCCCGCGTCCCGGTCGGTCAGCGCCTGCTTCTCGGCGACGTCCTGCGGGACCGCGCCGTGCCGGTCGAGTCCCACGTGGCAGTGCGCGTCGACGAGGCCGGGCAGGGCCCAGCCCCTGACGGTACGGATGTCGCGGGCGCCGGCGGGACGGTCGTAGGAGATCCGGCCGTCGACGACCCACAGCTCGTCGCGGACCTCCTCGGGTCCGACGAGCACCCGTCCCTTCACGTGCAGCACCGTGCGATCGCTCATGTACGGCACCCTAGTCAGCCGCTAGTCGGCCTTGCCCACCTGGTCCGAGGTCTCCTCCTCCACCTCGGCCATGGCGGGGTCGAGGAGGCGGGAGAGGAAGTGGCGGGTGCGGTCGTGGCGCGGGTTGCCGATGACCTGCTCGGGGGTGCCGTCCTCGACGATCACGCCGCCGTCCATGAAGACGACCCGGTCGGCGACCTCGCGGGCGAAGGTCATCTCGTGGGTGACGACCATCATCGTCATGCCCTCGTCGGCGAGCATGCGCATCACCGCGAGGACGTCCCCGACCAGTTCGGGGTCCAGCGCCGAGGTCGGCTCGTCGAACAGCATCACCTCGGGGCCCATGGCCAGGGCCCGGGCGATGGCGACGCGCTGCTGCTGGCCGCCGGAGAGGGAGGAGGGGTAGGCGGCCGCCTTCTCGGACAGGCCCACGCGCGCCAGGTTCTCGGCGGCCACCTTCGCGGCCGCCGCCTTGTCGCGGCGCAGCACCCGCCGCTGCGGCAGGGTGAGGTTCTCGGTCACCGTCAGGTGCGGGAACAGGTTGAACTGCTGGAAGACCATGCCGATGCGGCGACGAGCGGCGTCGATGTCGACGTCCGGGTCGGTCAGTTCCGTACCTCCGACGAACACCTGCCCCTTGGTCGGCTCCTCCAGCAGGTTCACGCAGCGCAGCAGCGTCGACTTGCCGGAGCCGGACGGGCCGATGACGCAGACCACCTCGCCCCGGCCGATCTCCAGGTCGATGCCGCGCAGCACCTCGTTGGCGCCGAACGACTTGTGCAGCGCGCGTACCTCGATCTCGGGTCGGCTCATTTCACGGCCTCCTGGGCCTTCGCCTCCATGCGGCGTACGACGAAGCCGAGCGGGATCGTGACCAGCAGGTAGCACAGTCCGGCGACCAGGATCGGCGTGGAGTTGGCGGTCTGGCTGGCCAGGTCGCGGCCGTACTTGGACAGTTCGCGCTCCTCCAGGGTGACGCCGAGGAAGAGCACCAGCGAGGAGTCCTTGAACAGCAGCACCAGTTCGTTGGTGAGCGGCGGGAGGATGATCCGGAACGCCTGCGGGATGATGATGGAGATCATCGCACGCGCGGGCGAGAAACCGAGCGAACGGGCCGCCTCCATCTGTCCCTTGGGCACGGCCTGGATGCCGGCGCGGATCGTCTCGGCCATGTACGCGGCGGCCACCAGGCCGAGCGCCAGGGCGACCTTGCCGTACGTGCCGCCGATGATCTCGGTGCCGGGGAAGGCCAGCGGCACGGCGACGCCGATGAAGATGAAGATCAGCAGGGCGGGCAGCCCGCGGAAGATCTCGATGTAGATCCCGGCGAGCCAGCGGTACGGGCCCACGGAGGACAGCCGCATCAGCGCGATCACCATGCCGAGGGCCAGCCCCACGGCGAAGCCGGTCACCGTGTAGAGCACGGTGTTCTTCAGCGCCAGCGTGATGACGTCCGGGAACATGCGCTCGGCGATGTCCGCCTGCGCGAACTGGTTCTGGAGCCGGTCCCAGTCGGCCGAGACCGCGAAGACGATCACGGCCGCGACGAAGACGGCGTACTGGACGCCGCGCGAGATGCTGCGCTTCTGCCGCCGGGTGAGGCCCTTCTTCTTCGGCTGGACTTCGGGCGCGGCCGTGTCGGTCATGAGGCGGCGGGCGACGCGGCGGACTCGTCGTACGGGCCGATCCACTGCTCGTACAGCTTCTTGTACGTGCCGTCGGCCTTGGCGTCCTTGATCGCCTTGTTGATCGCGGCGCGGAGCTTGGTGTTGCCCTTCTTCACCGTGAAGCCGTACTGCTCACCGGTGTCGAGGTTGTCGACGACCTCGAAGGCGTCGGCGTTGGCCTTGTCCTTCAGCCAGCCCTGGACGACGGGGTAGTCGATGATCACGGCCTGGACCTGGCCGGTGCGCAGACCGTTGAGGACGGCGTCGGAGGACTCGAAGGAGACCGGGTCGAGGCCCTTGCTCTTGGCGTAGTCCTCACCGGTCGTCTGCGCCTGGGCGCCGAGCTTCTTGCCCTTCAGGCCGGCGAAGGAGCCGATGCCGCTCTTCTTGTCGACCAGCACGGCCTGGGTGGCGTTGAAGTACGGGTCGGAGAAGTCGACGTTCTTCTTGCGCTCCTCGGTGATGGTCATGCCGGCCGCGGCGAGGTCGCACTCGCCGGAGTTGAGGAACGCGCCGGTCTTGAAGTTCTCGAAGGGCGTGTCGAGGATGTCCTGCTTGACGCCCAGGTCCTTGGCGACCAGGTCGACCAGCGAGACGTCGAAGCCCTGCACCTTGCCGTCGATCTCCGACTGGAACGGCGGATACGGCAGGTGGGTGCAGGTGGTGAGCTTGCCCGCCTTGACGAGTTCGACGCCGCCCGCGGCCGTCTTCGTGCCGCCGCCGTCGGTGGAGGTGCAGCCGGCCACGAGCAGCAGCCCGGCCGTCGCGGTGGTGGCGGCCAGGATGCGGGCCCGATGCCCGGGGTGCGTGTTCACGGCGAGCCTCCTGTGAGTGAACTGTGGGTTCCGATCATAAGGAGAAGTTTGAGCCGCTGAAAACAATCCGATGGCCGCGGGGGCATCGGGCCTGCGAAGTCACCGGTCGACGAGGGCCGGGGCGCGGCGGTTACGCTCGTTCCCGTTGTTCCCGCGAGTAGTCCCCGCACGTGAAGAGAGTGCCCCGTGACGCATCCGTTTCTGGACCTTGCCCCGCTCGGTGCGGACCGTTTCGCCGCGATCGAGGACCGTGTGGCGCGGCTGCTGAGCACCGAGCAGGACGTCGTGATCATGCAGGGTGAGGCGCTGCTGCCGCTGGAGGGCGCGATCCGTGCCGCGGCCGGTCCGGGCACGACGGCCCTGAACGTCATCACGGGCCCGTACGGGCAGACCTTCGGCGACTGGCTGCGGGACTGCGGCGCGACGGTGGTCGACCTGGCGGTGCCCTTCCACACGGCGGTCACGGCCGAGCAGATCCGGCAGGCCTTCGCCGAGCACCCGGAGATCGACTTCGTGTCGCTGGTGCACGCGGAGGCGGCGACCGGCAACACGAATCCGGTCGCGGAGATCGGCGGGGTGGTGCGTGAGCACGGGGCCCTGTTCTACCTGGACGCGGTGGCGTCGATCGGCGCCGAGCCGGTGCTGCCGGACGCGTGGGGCGTGGACCTGTGCGTGATCGGGGCGCAGAAGGCGATGGGCGGGCCGGCCGGGGTGTCGGCGGTGTCGGTGAGCGAGCGGGCCTGGGCCCGGATGGCGGCGAACCCTCGCGCGCCGCGCCGGTCGTATCTGTCACTGCTCGACTGGAAGGAGCGGTGGATCGACGGCGGCCGCAAGGCGCTGCTGCACGCGCCCGCGCAGCTGGAGATGCTGGCGCTTCAGGCATGTGTGGAGCGGATCGAGGCGGCGGGGCTGGACGCGGTGATGGCCCGGCATGCGTCGGCCGCGGCTGCCACGCGGGCCGGGGCGGTCGCGCTCGGTGGCGGGCTGGAGCCGTATGTGTACGAGGCGCGGGACGCGGCGCCCGTCGCCACGACGCTCCGGGCGCCGTCCGGGGTGGTGGCCTCGGAGCTGGTGTGGCGGGCGCTTCAGGCGGATCCGGCGGTGCCGGTCGCCGTCGGCGGGGGTGCGTTGGCCAAGGAGATGATCCGGGTCAACCACTATGGGCCCGATGCGACACCGGGGGCCGTGCGGGCGAGTCTGGCGGCGCTGGGCGCAGCGCTCTCGGAGGCGGGGCTGCCGGTGGACGTGGAGGGGGCGCTGCGGGCGGCCGAGGAGGCGTGGCAGTAGGCGGAGCCCGCCGTTGTCAGTGGTCCGTGCCAAGCTCCCCGCATGACCACCGACACCCCCATCACCCTTCCCGACGGCCGTCCCGTCCCGCACCTGACCGGTGACGAGCGGGCCATGCTGGAGAGCTGGCTGGACTTCCACCGGGCCACGCTGGCGCTGAAGTGCGCCGGGCTGGACGACGCGCAGGTGCGGACCGCGTCGGCCGAGCCGTCCACACTGACGCTGCTCGGGCTGGTGCAGCACCTCGCCGAGGTCGAGCGGAACTGGTTCCAGCGGGTGGCCGCCGGGCTCGACGTGCCGCCGGTGTACGAGGACGGCACCGGCTACGCGCTGGCCCCGGGGCGGGGACTCGACGAGGCGCTCGGGATCTGGCGGCGGGAGATCGAGCGGGGGCGGGAGCTGTGTGCGGGGCTGCCGCTGGACCACATCGGGCGGGTCGCCGAGGGGCCGGTGCCCGGGATGGAGGTCAGCATGCGCTGGGTGCTGATCCACATGATCGAGGAGTACGCCCGGCACAACGGTCATGCCGATCTCCTGCGGGAACGTATCGACGGAGTGACCGGGGCCTGAATTAAACGTGTTTCCGAGACGACTCACATGTAAGCTGGCACACAATTAGGAATTGTTTCAAGAACAGCTTCCCGTATTCTTCTGCCCGCTTTCCCTGATCCTAAACACAAAGATTTTGAGGACGCCTGGAGAAGGAATTCGGGCAGATCTCGTGGCGATTACACGGCTGTGACGCGTTACACACTGTGACTGCTTTGCCCGGTATTACCCGGACAATATCGGGCATATCGCCGCCCTTTTGCGCGAACCCTCGCGCCCGCGCGATAACACAAGCCTGGCTCATACGTAACCCCTATCGGCGATGCAATTTTGAATTTCGCTGGGTAAGTTCAATTCGCATGACTGCCGTACAAGCAGATCCGCAAATCGACCGCCCAACGGTGGCTGACGGAGCCGCGCTCTGGCGGATGGCGAAGGACTCGAAGGTTCTCGACCTGAACTCGTCCTACAGCTATCTGCTGTGGTGCCGCGACTTCGCGGCCACGTCGGCCGTGGCGCGTGACGAGCACGGCGAGCCGATGGGTTTCATCACCGGGTACGTGCGGCCGGACAGCCCGCACACCCTGCTGGTCTGGCAGGTGGCGGTGGACGAGGCGCACCGCGGGCGCGGGCTGGCCGCCACGCTGCTCGACGGTCTTGTCGCCCGGACCGTCGCCGAACGCGGGGTGACGACGGTGGAGACCACCATCACCCCGGGCAACACCGCCTCGGAGCGCCTGTTCACGTCGTTCGCCGAGCGGCACGGCGCCCGGCTGGAGCGCGAGGTGCTGTTCGACACGGCCGTGTTCCCCGACGGGCCGCACGACCCCGAGGTCCTGTACCGCATCGGCCCGCTGTCCCACTGACTTTCCCCCCGACTCCCTCAGACTTCCCCCACGCACCGAGGAGCGATTCGTCGTGACCATCACCCAGCCCGACCTGAGTGTCTTCGAGACCGTTGAGTCCGAGGTACGCAGCTACTGCCGCGGCTGGCCCACCGTCTTCGACCGTGCGGTGGGCAGCCGCATGTACGACGAGGACGGCCATGAGTACCTCGACTTCTTCGCCGGAGCCGGGTCACTGAACTACGGGCACAACAACCCCGTCCTGAAACGCGCCCTGATCGACTACCTCGAGCGGGACGGCGTCACGCACGGGCTCGACATGTCGACCACCGCCAAGCGCACGTTCCTGGAGGCCTTCCAGAACCTGCTGCTGCGGCCGCGCGACCTGCCGTACAAGGTCATGTTCCCGGGCCCGACCGGCACCAACGCCGTGGAAGCCGCGCTGAAGCTGGCGCGGAAGGTGAAGGGCCGCGAGTCGATCGTGTCCTTCACCAACGCCTTCCACGGCATGTCGCTGGGCTCGCTGGCCGTGACCGGCAACGCCTTCAAGCGGGCCGGCGCCGGTATCCCGCTGGTGCACGGCACGCCCATGCCGTTCGACAACTACTTCGACGGCACCGTCGAGGACTTCCTGTGGTTCGAGCGGCTGCTGGAGGACCAGGGCTCCGGCCTGAACAAGCCGGCCGCCGTGATCGTCGAGACCGTGCAGGGCGAGGGCGGCATCAACGTGGCCCGGCCCGAGTGGCTGCGCGCCCTGTCCGAGCTGTGCGAGCGCCAGGACATGCTGCTGATCGTCGACGACATCCAGATGGGCTGCGGCCGTACCGGCGCCTTCTTCTCCTTCGAGGAGGCGGGCATCACGCCGGACATCGTCACCGTCTCGAAGTCGATCAGCGGCTACGGCCTGCCGATGTCGCTGTGCCTGTTCAAGCCGGAGCTCGACGTCTGGGAGCCCGGCGAGCACAACGGCACCTTCCGCGGCAACAACCCCGCCTTCGTCACGGCGACCGCGGCCCTGGAGGCGTACTGGGCCGACGGCTCCGCGATGGAGAAGCAGACCCGCAAGCGCGGCGAGCAGGTCGAGCAGGCGCTGATCTCCATCACCGAGGAGAACCTGGCCGACGTGAAGGAGTACCGGGGCCGCGGCCTGGTGTGGGGCATGGAGTTCCACGACAAGGACCGTGCGGGCAAGATCGCCAAGCGCGCCTTCGAGCTCGGGCTGCTCATCGAGACGTCCGGGCCCGAGAGCGAGGTCGTGAAACTGCTCCCCGCCCTGACCATCACGCCGGAGGAACTGGACGAGGGCCTGTCGACGCTGGCCCGCGCCGTCCGCGAGACCGCCTGACCGAACAACCGGCACCACCCCATTTAGGAGGCATCGCAGCACCGTGATTGTCCGTTCGTTCAAGGAGATCGAAGGTACCGACCGGCACGTGAAGTCGGCGTCCGGCACGTGGGAGAGCAAACGCATCGTCCTCGCCAAGGAGAAGGTCGGCTTCTCCCTGCACGAGACGATCCTGTACGCGGGTACGGAGACATCGATGTGGTATGCGAACCACATCGAGGCCGTCGTCTGCGTGGAGGGCGAGGCCGAGCTGACCGACCGCGAGACCGGGAAGTCGTACACCATCACGCCCGGGACCATGTACCTCCTGGACGGGCACGAGAAGCACACGCTGCGGATCAAGAAGGACTTCCGCTGCCTCTGCGTCTTCAATCCGCCCGTGACCGGACGGGAGGACCACGACGAGAACGGCGTTTACCCGCTGCTCACCGAGGAGGTGTGACGTTTCCATGACCGCCATCACCGACACCACCACCGGTATCCCCGACCTGTACCCCAGTCGTGGCGCCACCGAGGTGCTCACCCCGCGCCAGGACCCGGTCGTCTGGGGCGCCCCCGACGCGCCCGGCCCGGTCGCGCCGGCCGACCTGCTGTCCTTCGAGCGTGACGGCTTCCTCGCCATCGACGAGCTCATCACCGACGACGAGGTCGCCGTCTACCGCAACGAGCTGAACCGGCTGGTGAACGATCCGGACATCCGCGCCGACGAGCGGTCGATCGTCGAGCCGAAGTCCAAGGAGATCCGCTCGGTCTTCGAGGTGCACAAGATCAGCGAGGTGTTCGCCAAGCTGGTGCGGGACGAGCGGGTCGTCGGCCGGGCGCGGCAGATCCTCGGCTCGGACGTCTACGTCCACCAGTCGCGGATCAACGTCAAGCCGGGCTTCGGGGCCAGTGGCTTCTACTGGCACTCGGACTTCGAGACGTGGCACGCCGAGGACGGTCTGCCGCGGATGCGCACGGTGTCGGTCTCGATCGCGCTGACCGAGAACTACGACACCAACGGCGGGCTCATGATCATGCCGGGGTCGCACAAGACGTTCCTCGGGTGCGCGGGGGCCACGCCGAAGGACAACTACAAGAAGTCGTTGCAGATGCAGGACGCGGGCACGCCGTCGGACGACGCGCTGACCCTGCTGGCCTCGCAGCACGGCATCAAGTTGTTCACGGGCAAGGCCGGTTCGGCGACGTGGTTCGACTGCAACTGCATGCACGGCTCCGGCGACAACATCACGCCGTTCCCGCGCAGCAACGTGTTCATCGTGTTCAACAGCGTGGAGAACACGGCGGTGGAACCGTTCGCGGCGCCGGTGCGGCGACCGGAGTTCATCGGGGCGCGGGACTTCACCCCGGTACGGTGACCGACCCCCCAGCCGGGGGTCCGGGGGTCGCACCCCCGGAGAACACAGCATCGGCGCGCGGGACTTCACAGCACTGCGGTGACCGCTGCTCGCCGGTGAAGTGACCGGATGACACAGCTGCCGGGTGGGGCCTCCTCGTGTGGGACGGGAGGCCCCACCCGGTTTTGTCATGCGGCCAGGACCCCCAGCAGACGGTCGACGTCCGCCGGGGTGTTGTAGAGGTGGAACGCCGCCCGCAGATTCCCCGCCCGGTCGGACACCTCGATGCCCGCGCGGCTCAGCTCGCTCTGCCGGTGGCCAAGACCCGGCACGGACACGATCGCCGAGCCCGGCGCGGGCACCGGCGCGTGCCCCAGCTCGGCGAGCCCGACACGGAAGCGGTCCGCGAGGGCGACGTCGTGGGCGTGCACGACGTCGACGCCGATCTCCTCCAGCAGTTCCAGGGAGGCGCGCAGCCCGGCGTAGGTGAAGAGTGCGGGGCTGATGTCGAAGCGCCGTGCGGAGTGGGCGAGTTCCTCGACCGGGCCGTAGCAGCTCTCCCAGGGGACCTCACCGGCGACCCAGCCGGCGAGCAGCGGCGTGAGCCCGCCGAAGTCCTGCGGGGTGACGAAGAACGCGGCCCCGTGCGGCCCGAGCAGCCACTTGAAGCCGACGGCGGCCAGGAAGTCGTCGGCGTCGGCCTCCATCGGCAGCCAGCCGGCCGACTGGGAGGCGTCGACGTAGGTGCGGGCGCCGTGTGCGCGGGCCGCCTCGCGCACGGCCGGCAGGTCGGCGAGCCGGCCGTCGGCGGACTGGGCGGTGCTGACCGCGACGAGCGCCGTGCCGGGGCGGACGGATTCGGCGAGCCGCTCCAGGGGCACGGCGCGCACCTTGAGGTCGCCGCGCGCGTGGAAGGGGTTCACCAGGGAGGCGAAGTCGGCCTCCGCGGTGAGGACTTCGGCGCCCGCCGGCAGCGAGGCGGCGATCAGCCCGCCGTACTCGGCGACCGAGGCGCCGGTGGCGACCCGCTCGGCCGGCACGCCGGCCAGCCGCGCGAACGAAGCGCGGGCGGCCTCGACGTCCTCGTACAGGGGACCCAGGGGCGTACCCTCCGCGCGCATCCGCACGGCCTGCTGTACGGCGGTGACGGTACGGGCGGGCAGGAGCCCGTTGCTCGCGGTGTTGAGGTAGGTGTGCTTCGGGGTGAACTCGGCACGGACGAGGTTCTCGAAGGTCTCCATGGAACCACTCTGCGTCCCCTGGATCTCCCCGTCCATTGCCGATTTCTGCGCGATGTCGCTAAGGAGCGCTTATAGATACGTCCCGACCTGCGATTTCAGCGCTGGGGCACCGCACAGCCGTCCGGGCCGCACGCGTCCGCGTCCCCGCTGTCCACGATCTTCAGCGGCGAGCGCTCGCCGTACGCCTGGGTCAGGGCCTGGGTGAAGACCTCCGCGGGCTGGGCACCGGAGACGCCGTACTTGCGGTCGAGCACGAAGAACGGCACACCGCTCGCGCCGAGCTGCGCGGCCTCGCGCTCGTCGGCGCGTACGTCGTCGGCATAGGCGCCGGGGTCGGCGAGCACCGCACGGACGGCCTCCGCCTCCAGCCCGGCGGCCACGGCGAGCTCCACCAGCCGCTCGTCGTCGTTGAAGACGGAGCGCTCCTCGGCGAAGTTCGCCCGGTACAGCAGGTCGAGCAGCTGCTCCTGGCGCCCCTGCTCCTTGGCGAAGTGGAGCAGGCGGTGCATGTCGAAGGTGCTGCCGTGGTCGCGGCCCCGGGTGCGGTAGTCCAGCCCCTCGGCGGCGGCCTGCGCGCCCAGGTTGTCCTCACCGGCCTCGGCCTGCGCCTGGCTCATCCCGTACTTCCTGGTGAGCATCGTGATCACGGGCTGGATGTCGTCCTTGGCGCGGCCCGGGTCCAGCTCGAAGGAGCGGTGCACCACCTCGACGTCGTCACGGTGCGGGAAGTCCCGCAGCGCCTTCTCGAAGCGGGCTTTGCCCACGTAGCACCAGGGGCAGGCGATGTCGCTCCAGATCTCGACGCGCATGTCTTCGGCTCTCTCCAGTCTCGTACGGGGTGCGGAGACTCCCTCCAGCGAGTTGATGAACGTTCAAGCAGCTGGGTTCATTCCGCGGCCAGGCGGAACCGCATCGTCAGGTGGTGATCCCCGGGCTCGGCCGGTTCCGGCACCCATCCCTGCCGCCGGTAGAAACCCTGCGCCCGCCGGTTGTCGACATGCACGTCGAGGAGGGCGGTCCGCCGGCCGTCGGCCTGCCACTCCTCGACGCACGCCGCGTGCAGGGCGGTGCCGACACCGCGGCGCCAGTGGTCGGGGTCGACGTGGAACTGGAACAGCTTCACCGTGTCCGCCGGGGCGCCTTCGGGAGTGCGGAAGGAGGCCAGGCCGACGATGCGCCCCGCCTCCACTACGCACAACACCCGCCCGTCCGGCCGCGCGAGGGCGCTCTGCCAGGCGGCGAGCCAGTCGGTGCCGTCCTGCGGCAGCCCGTCGGGGTAGTACGTCGCCCTGGCACGCGCGTGCAGTGCGACGATGCCCTCCACCTCGGCGGGCAGGGCGGTACGGATCACCCTGTCCGGGGTCACTCGGTTCTTGATCACGCAGCGGAAGACGTCACCGGCCGGGACGCGGTTCCCCGGCAGACCTCAGCTTCCGTCGCGCAGGTCGTTCGGCCAGTGCGGCCTGAACTCGATGTGGTCGTACGTCACCACGCAGCCCTCCCCCATCGGCGACTGGGTCATGAAGCCGATCAGGGCCGCACCCGCCTCCTTCTCGTCGCCCAGGGTGAAGAGGCGGACGAAGGTCCACCGTTCACCGTCGCGGGAGGCGTGGAAGGCGAAGGCGCGGCCGGTGCGACTCACCCGGAGCCAGACGGAACTGCCGTCGACGGTGAAGGAGTTGGCGTCGTCCGAGTGGCCCCGGGTGACCACCGTGCAGACGGTGGGCACGTCCGGGGAGTACTCCAGGCAGAGCTTGGCCCAGGCGCGCTCGCCGACATGCGCGTAGAGCACCCCGGCGTCGAAGGCCGCGCCGAACCCGACCGTGACCCGGGCGATCAGCTGGAAGTCCCCTTCGGGCGCCCCGAGCAGCCGCGGCGCGTCGGAGGCGGGGTCCAGCGCCTCCCCCGTGGGCGGCACGAACCGATCCTGCCGCGCCCCGGCCCACCCGGTGAGCACACCGTCTTCATAGGACCACTGCGCCTCGGGCCCGTAGGAGCGCAAGGGGAACGGAAGTTCGGGTATCTCGAGATCCATTCGACCGAGTCTCCCAGGTCCGACGTCCAGGGGCGCGGGGAACCGCGCGACAAGCCACAACGAACCTGCAGCCCGCAACTCGCCGCGCCCCTACGGCGCTATCGCTCCAGACGCCCGTTGAACCGCCGCGGCAGCCCCAATGGGTTCTCATCCCGCAGCTCCGCCGGCAGCAGCGCCTCCGGCGCGTTCTGATACACCACCGGCCGCAGCCACCGCTCGATCGCCGTCCCGCCCACCGACGTGGACGTCGACGTCGTGGCCGGGTACGGCCCGCCGTGATGCTGAGCCGGCGCTACGGCGACGCCCGTGGGCCAGCCGTTCACCAGCACACGCCCGGCCAGCGGCGTCAGCTCCTGGAGAAGCTCCGCGCCCCGGCCCTGGCCGGCGGCCTCCTCCTCGGACAGCTGCACCGTAGCCGTGAGGTTGCCCGGCAGACGCGACAGCACGGCCTTCACCTCGGCCTCGTCCTCGTAGCGGACCACCACGGTGACCGGCCCGAAGCACTCCTCCAGGAGCAGGTCGTGCTCCCCCTCCTCCGCCAGCCTGCTCGCCGGAACCGTGAGGAAGCCCGCACTGACGGTGTGCTCGCCGCCCGCGCCGGGCGTGACCGGGGAGTCGACGTCGGGCAGCTCGGCCCGCTCGGCGACGCCGGCGACGAAGTTGTCGCGCATGCGGTGGTCGAGCAGGACCCCGGCGTCGGTGTCGCTGACCGCGTCGGTCAGCGACTTCAGCAGGGCGTCACCGGCGGCGCCGGCCGGCGCGAGGACGAGGCCCGGCTTCACACAGAACTGGCCGACGCCCAGCGTCATCGACCCGGCGAGGCCCGCGCCGATCGTCTCGGCCCGCTCGGCGGCCGCGGCCTCGGTGACCACGACCGGGTTCAGCGAGCCCAGCTCGCCGTGGAAGGGGATCGGGACCGGGCGGGCGGCAGCCGCGTCGAAGAGGGCCCGGCCACCGCGCACCGATCCGGTGAAGCCGGCAGCCGAGACCAGCGGGTGCTTGATCAGCTCGACGCCCGCCTCGAAGCCGTGCACCAGCCCGAGGACCCCCTCGGGGATGTCGTGCCGGGCGGCGGCGCGGCGCAGCACCTTCGCGACGTACTCGGACAGGGCCGGGTGGTCCGGGTGCGCCTTGACGACGACCGGGCAGCCGGCCGCGAGGGCGCTCGCGGTGTCGCCGCCGGCGACCGAGAAGGCGAACGGGAAGTTCGACGCCGAGTACACGGCGACGACACCCAGGGGCACCTTGTAACGGCGCAGGTCGGGGATCGGCGGCGTCGCGGTGTCGTCGGGGTGGTTGATGACGACGTCGAGGAAGGCGCCCTCGTCGACGATGTCGGCGAAGGCCCGCAGCTGGTAGCAGGTGCGGGCGAGCTCGCCGGTCAGCCGGACCGGGCCGAGCGCGGTCTCGGCGTCGGCGGTCTCGACGAGACCGTCCTTGGCCGCCTGCAGCTCCTCGGCGGCGCTGCGCAGGAAGGCGGCGCGGACGGCGCGGTCCGCCAGCGAGCCGCGCGCCTCGTGCGCGGCGCGGACGGCGGCGTCCACCTCCTGGGCTGTGGCCTCCACCGCAACCTGTTCACGCTGCTTCCCGGTTCGGGGGTCGACACTCCAGACTGGTGCTGCTGCCACCGCGGGTCCCTCCACACATGTAATGCCGCAGTACTGGGTCATCCACCAGGGGCGTTCGATATACTGAACGCCGTCTCTGATGATGAATATGCTGTGGAGACTATTTCCCGTCGAACGAAGGGGTCAAGGGCGATGTCGGCTGGCGAGACGGGCGGCGGGGCGCAGGTCAAGTCCGCGGTAAGAACGGTTGAACTGCTCGAATACTTCGCCGGGCGTCCCGGTATGCACTCCCTCGCGGCGGTCCAGGAGGCTGTCGGCTACCCCAAGTCCAGTCTCTACATGCTGCTCCGCACGCTCGTCGAGCTGGGCTGGGTGGAGACGGACGCGACGGGCACGCGGTACGGCATCGGCGTGCGGGCCCTGCTGGTCGGCACCTCCTACATCGACGGCGACGAGGTCGTGGCGGCGGCCCGGCCCACGCTGGACCGGCTCTCGGACGACACGACCGAGACGATCCACCTGGCCCGCCTCGACGGCACGAACGTCGTCTACCTCGCCACCCGCCAGTCGCAGCACTACCTGCGTCCCTTCACTCGGGTCGGCCGCCGCCTGCCCGCGCACTCCACGTCCCTCGGCAAGGCGCTGCTGAGCACCTACTCGGACGAGCAGGTCCGCAAGATGCTCCCGGAGACGCTGCCCGCGCTGACCGAGAACACGATCACCGACCGCGAGAAGCTCATCGAGGAGCTGCACCAGGTCCGGGAGCAGGGCTTCGCCGTGGACCGCGAGGAGAACACGCTGGGGCTGCGCTGCTTCGGCGTGGCCATCCCGTACCGCACGCCGGCGCGGGACGCGATCAGCTGCTCGGTGCCGGTGGCGCGGCTCACGCCGGCGCACGAACAGCTGGTGAAGGACGCGCTGTTCGACGCGCGGGACCGGCTGACACTGGCCACCCGTAGGCTCTGAGGCATGAACGTCGAGCTGCGCCAGGTCCACGACAGCGATCTGCCGGTCTTCTTCCGGCAGATGAACGACCCCGAGGCTCTCCACATGGCGGCCTTCACCCCCGAGGAACCGGCCGACCGGGACGCCTTCGACGCCCACTGGGCCCGGATCCGGTCCTCCGACGCCGTGGTCCGCACGGTGCTGGCCGACGGCGACGTGATCGGCAGCGCGGCGGTGTACGGGGAGCCGGGCGAACGCGAGGTGACGTACTGGGTCGACCGCGCGTACTGGGGGAAGGGCATCGCCACGGCGGCCCTGCGGGCGCTGCTGACGGAGGTGCCCGAGCGGCCCTTGTACGCCCGGGCGGCGTCGGACAACGCGGGCTCACTGCGCGTCCTGGAGAAGTGCGGCTTCCGTGCCGTCGCCACGGCCAGCGGGTTCGCCAACGCGCGGGGCGCCGAGATCGCGGAGACGGTCCTGATCCTGGAGGGATGAGCGGCAGCCCCCGCCTCTCCCCCGTGCGGCGGAGGCGGATCGTCGTCGTGCAGGAGGTGCCGTCGGGCTTCCTCGCGGGAGCCTGATCGCATGACGCAGTCATCCGCTACCGCAGCCGTCGCCGGCCCCGCCGTCCGCCTCAGCGCGCCCCGGCGGATCCTCCGTGCCGTCGCCGTCCTCTCCTGTGTGCCGTACCTCGGGCTCAAGGCAGCCTGGATCGCCGGGAGTCACGTCGGCATCCCCGAGGGCAGCGGCCTGCTCGACGACCGGGTGGGCATGGCCGTGATCAACGGTCTGTCCGTGCTGGTGGACAGCGCGGTGATCGTGCTGGCGCTGGTACTGACCCGGCCGTGGGGGCTGCGGGTGCCCGCGTGGCTGCTGGCGTTTCCCATGTGGGTCGCCACCGGACTGCTCGCGCCGATCATGGCCGGGTTCCCGGCGCAGCTGGTCGTGAGGGCGTTCGGAGGCGGTGCCGGACCGGAACAGGACCGTGAGCCCTTCCTCCACGAGTGGGTGTTCACCGTGGTGTACACGGGGTTCGTCCTCCAAGGGCTCGCCCTGGGCGCCCTGTTCGTGCTCTACGCCCGCGACCGCTGGGGGCACCTGTGGCGCGGGCGGGTGTGGGAGCTGCCCGTCGGTGTCGTGGGGCCGGCGCACCGGGCCCTCGCCGCCGTGGCCGCCGTGCTCGCCCTTCTGCCCCTCACCCTCCACGTCCTCTGGGCCTGCGGCGGTACGGCCGGACTCAGCGAGGGCCGGGCGGCGGACCGGGGCGGTGACTTCTACGTCCTGGCAGCGGTCTACGTGCTGTTCCTCGTCGCGGCCGTCGCCGGCGGCTTCCTGCTGGCCTTCCGGCGCGGCCGGGCGCTGCCCGTGGCGGTGCCGCTCGGCCTGGCCTGGGTCGGCTCGGGCGCCGTGGCCTGCTGGGGCGGCTGGCTGACGCTCGCCTCCCTCGGAGGTGTGGAGGACATCGCCGACCGTCCGACGCCGCTGATGAACCTCGCCTACTCTGGGCAGATGCTCGTCGGCTTCCTCGTCGCCGCCATCGGCGTCTACTACTTCGCCGAGCGCTCGGCCCGGGCCGCACGGCGGGCCGCGTGAGACAGGCGGCCCGGTCCCTGTTCGGCCGGCGGGCCCGGCTGCGCTGGGTGCATCTGATCCTCGGCGGCGCGCTCGCCATGCCGTACGTCCTGGTCGGCTCGGTGATCATCGGTCCGGCCACCGGCAGCACGAACGTCTTCGGGTCCTTCCCGCTCCAGCTCGCCTCCTTCGCCGTGGGGCTGCCGCTCGCCGCCGTCACGTCCGTGTTCCCGCTGACCCGGCCGCTGGAGGCCGCCGCCGTGCGCTGGCTGTGCGGTGTCGACGCGGACCGGCTCGCCTTCGGACCGGCCCGGACGCGGGGCGAGAAGGGCCGTACGGCGAGCTGGTTCACGCTGCATCTCGGGGTCGGCGGGATCATCGCCGGGATGTCGCTCGCCGTGCCGCCGTTCGCCGCCGTGCTGATCCTGCTGCCGGTCTTCGCGGGAGCGGGCGGCACCCGGCTCGGGCTGCCCGAAGTCTTCGGCCACGCCTGGGCGTTGGCGCTCGCGCCGGTCGCGGGCGCGGCGATGCTCGTCGCCCTCGCCGGCTGCGCCGCCGGCAGCGGTGCGCTGCTCGCCCGCTGGGCGCCCGCGCTGCTCGGCCCGTCTCCCGAGGGCCGGCTCGCGGCCGCCGAGGCACGCGCCGCCGACCTCGCCGTACGCAACCGGCTGGCGCGGGAGCTGCACGACTCCGTCGGCCACGCGCTGAGCGCCGTCACCCTCCAGGCGAGCGCGGCGCGCCGCGTCCTCGATTCCGACCCGGAGTTCGTCCGCGAGGCTCTCTCCGCGATCGAGGACACGACCCGGCGTACGGTCGGCGAACTCGACGCCGTGCTGGGCGTGTTGCGTGAGGGGGACGCCCCCCGTACGGCCCCGGCGCCGACCCTCGCGGCCGACCTCGACGGGCTGCTGCGCCGTACTCGGGCCGGCGGACAGCGCGTGACGGCCACGGTCGACGCCGACCCGGAGTCCCTGCCCCCGCTGCTGTCCCGCGAGGGCTACCGGATCGTGCAGGAGGGGCTGAGCAACGCCCTCAGGCACGCGGGCGACCGGGTCGCCGTGGACGTCCGGATCGCGGTGACGGGAGGGGAGCTGGAGATCACCGTGGAGAATCCGGTGACCGGCCCCGCGGCGGTCACCGGCCCCGCGTCCTCCCGCCCCGGCGGCGGCCACGGGCTGCGCGGCATCGCGGACCGGGTCAGGCTGCTCGGCGGGACCATGACGGCCGGACCGGCCGCCGGATCGTCCGGACCGGCCGGACAGACCTGGCGGCTGCACGTACGTCTGCCGATGAAAGGACCCGCATGACCCGCCCGACGCCGATCCGTGTCGTCCTCGCCGACGACGAGCGCATGGTCCGCACCGCGCTGCGCGCCATCCTCTCCGCCGAGCCGGACCTGGAGGTGGTGGGCGAGGCGGCCACCGGCGCCGAGGCCGTGTCGGTCGTACGGGACCTGCGGCCGGACGTCGTCCTCATGGACGTCCGCATGCCGGAGACCGACGGCATCCGCGCCACCGAGCAGATCCTCGCAACCCTGGACGAGCCGCCCCGGATCGTCGTCGTGACGACCTTCGAGAACGACTCGTACGTGTACGACGCGCTGCGTGCCGGAGCCGCCGGGTTCCTGCTGAAGCGGGCGGACGCCGACGC
>NZ_DF968380.1:0-18039 GCF_001270025.1 Streptomyces azureus
GCCCAGCACGGAGCAGCGGCGCCGGCGGGGCAGGAAGGCGCTGCTCGGTGCCGCCGTGCTGCTCGCGCTCGTGTCCGGGGGCGTCGGCGGCGTCATGGGGGTGTATCTGGAGCGGAACGGCGGCGTGGGGACCGTCGAGCTGCCGCAGGCCGGGAAGGAGCCCGCCGCCCGGGACGCGGACAGTGTGGCGGGGATCGCGGAGCGGGCCCTGCCCAGTGTGGTCACCCTGCACGTGAGCGGCTCCGGCGAGCAGGGCACGGGCACCGGATTCGTGCTCGACACCCGCGGCCACATCCTCACCAACAACCATGTTGTGCAGTCCGCCGGATCCGCCGGCGAGATCACGGTGACCTTCAACGGCGGGGAGACCGCCGAGGCCGAGCTCGTCGGCCGGGACAGCGGCTACGACCTCGCCGTCGTGAAGGTGAAGGGCGTGCGCGGACTCACCCCACTGCCCCTCGGCAACTCGGACAGCGTGCAGGTCGGCGACCCGGTCGTGGCCATCGGCGCGCCCTTCGACCTGGCCGGCACCGTCACCTCCGGCATCATCAGCGCCAAGCAGCGGCCCATCACGGCGGGCGGAGAGAAGGGCGACGGCAGCGACGTGTCGTACGTCGACGCGCTCCAGACCGACGCGCCCATCAACCCGGGCAACTCCGGCGGTCCCCTGCTCGACGCCAAGGCCCGGGTCATCGGCATCAACTCGGCCATCCGCTCGGCGGACAGCGGCTCCGAGCTGGACAGCGGCCGGTCCGGCTCGATAGGCCTCGGCTTCGCCATACCCATCAACCAGGGCAAGCGCGTCGCCGAGGAACTGATCAACACCGGGAAGGCGACCCACCCGGTGATCGGCATCACTCTCGACATGGACTACACGGGCGACGGCGCCCGCGTGGCCGCCGAGGGCAGCGAGGGCGGACCCCCGGTGACCGTGGGCGGTCCGGGCGCCAAGGCCGGGATCAAGGCGGGCGACGTCATCACCGAGGTCGACGGACAGCGCGTCCACTCCGGCGAGGAACTGATCGTCAAGACCCGGGCCCACCGTCCCGGCGACCGGCTGGAGCTGACCGTGGAGCGTGGCGGCAAGGAGCGGGCGATGTCGCTCGTCCTCGGGTCCTCCGGCGGCAGCTGAGTCGTGATGTCACGGACTTACAGGGACGAAGAAGGCAAACATTCGGGAAAGCGATTCCACTCCCCGCGCTCGGAGGTCTCGGGACGGTACCGGTCGGACGGGATCGCCGGGTACCGTGGATCCGGCCCGGACCACGGCAAGACCCGCATGACCACCGAGGGCCGAGGACCGAGGACAGCGCAAGGAGCTGCAGGTGTTCAATGACATAGGACCACTCGAGCTGGTGACGCTCATCGTCCTCGCCGTGCTCGTCTTCGGTCCGGAAAAGCTCCCCAAGGTCATCCAGGACGTGACGCGCACGATCCGGAAGATCCGTGAGTTCTCGGAGAGCGCCAAGAACGACATCCGGGAGGAACTGGGCCCGGAGTTCAAGGACTTCGAGTTCGAGGACCTCAACCCCAAGACGTTCATCCGCAAGCAGCTGGACAACGAGGACCTGGGGCTCAAGGAGATCCGCAACGGCTTCGACCTGAAGAAGGAGATGGCCGAGGTCACCGACGCCGTCCACGGCCGTGACACCGACACGTCCTCCTCGTCGTCCTCCGGCTCGTCCGGCGGCCGTATCGACATGACGAAGAAGCCCGAGCTCCCTGACCGGGATGACCGGCCGCCCTTCGACGCGGACGCCACCTGAGCGACACACCGGGCGTACGCCCCCAGCGCGCGTGACGCGTTTCATACTCCGGCCGGGCTGTGTACGGCCTGAACCAGGCGCCCGTGCGGCCCACGCGCCGGGCGGTTTCCCTGCTGCTCGCAGCGGTGTGGCTATGCTGCCGAGTTGACGGGCGGGCCGTACTGGACCAGCAACGCCGCCCGAAGGGGGGCGGGCCGTTCCGGCCCGACGAGAGCGAGGAGGCGTCCGGGCATATGGAGACGACGAGTCGGGCAGTCGCGCAGGCGCCGGTCGCGGAGGGCGGACAACAGGGCCCCTCCGCCCGGCGTACGGTCGACGGCTACCTGCGCGCGCCCTTCCCGTGGTACGGCCTCGACGAGGCGTTCACGGGGCCGCGCTGGCTGATGCAGGTCGGTACGACGGCCGACGGAGCCGTGGAACACGGGTCGATCGGGCACGGTGACGAGCCCACGGTGCGCAACGAGCATGCCGCCGGTGGTGATCAGCAGGCCAAGGAGAAGTTCGCGGTCGTGGTGACCGTGGCGGCGAGTCCCTCACGGCGCAGTGCGGACGGAACGGGGCTGCTGGAGGCGACGTCGGTGTCCTCGGCGGCTTGGCTCGCGGGTGTGGGGCTGCTGTCCTTCACGTGGCCCGGGCAGATGGACCACTCCCTGCGGGACGACTGGCTGGAGCAGCAGACGGAGACGGCGTGGGTGCTGGCGGATGACCTGGACGGCTCCGACTGGTCGACGTTGTCGCTGCCGGTGGACGGTGTGCCGACGGCGTTCCACTACCGGGAGTCGGAGTTCGGGTGGGTGCTGGCCGGGCCGACTTCGGCGGGTGTCCACGTGGGCGCGTACGGGCGTGGCATGAGTGCGTACGGGCTCGGCTTCGCCGTGGTCAAGGACATCGCCGCTTACGCGTGACGTGAGTGTGGGGCGCCGTGTGTTTTCGGCGCCCCTTCGCCGTAGGGGGCAGAGCATTCAGGGACGGCTGCGGGTCGTCTGCGGTTGTTCGCGCAGTTCCCCGCGTCCCTGAGGGCGCTGCCCCAAGGGCGTTTCGATCTAGAACTTGTTCCGCGGAGTGATCCCCAGGGACAGGCCCGACAGGCCCCGCTGCCGCCCTCCCAGCTTCCCCGCGATCGCCCGCAGGGCCGAGCCCGCCGGGGAGTCCGGGTCCGTCAGGACCACCGGCTTGCCCTCGTCGCCGCCCTCGCGGAGGCGGACGTCGATGGGGATGTTGCCGAGGACCGGGACGTTCGTGCCGGTCGTGCGGGTCAGGCCGTCGGCGACCGCCTGGCCGCCGCCCGTGCCGAAGACGTCGACCATCTCGCCGCAGTGCGGGCAGGGCAGGCCGGACATGTTCTCGACCACGCCGACGATCTTCTGGTGGGTCTGGACGGCGATGGAGCCGGCGCGCTCGGCGACCTCGGCAGCGGCCTGCTGAGGGGTCGTGACGACCAGGATCTCGGCGTTCGGGACCAGCTGGGCCACGGAGATCGCGATGTCGCCGGTACCGGGCGGCAGGTCCAGCAGGAGGACGTCGAGGTCGCCCCAGTACACGTCCGCCAGGAACTGCTGGAGGGCGCGGTGGAGCATCGGGCCGCGCCAGACGACCGGGGCGTTGCCCGGCGTGAACATGCCGATGGAGATGACCTTCACGCCGTTCGCCGACGGCGGCATGATCATGTTCTCGACCTGGGTGGGACGGCCGTCGGCGCCCAGCATGCGCGGCACGCTGTGGCCGTAGATGTCGGCGTCGACGACACCGACCTTCAGGCCGTCGGCCGCCATCGCCGCCGCCAGGTTCACCGTCACCGAGGACTTGCCCACGCCGCCCTTGCCGGAGGCGACCGCGTAGACGCGGGTCAGGCTCCCCGGCTTGGCGAAGGGGACCTCGCGTTCGGTCTGGCCGCCGCGCAGGGCGGACGCCAGCTCGCGGCGCTGCTCGTCGCTCATCACGTCGAGCGTGACGTCGACGCGGGTGACGCCCTCCACGCGGGAGACCGCCTCGGTCACGCGCTGCGTGATCGTGTCCCGCATCGGGCAGCCCGAGACCGTCAGGTACACCGTGACCGCGACCGCCCCGTCCGCGCCGATCTCCACGGATTTGACCATCCCGAGTTCGGTGATGGGCTTGTGGATCTCTGGGTCGTTCACCGTCGCCAGTGCCTCGCGCACCGCGTCTTCCGTAGCCATAGGGTCGATGGTACGGCGCCGTACCGTGGCGTAGGAAAGGCTGTCACCGGTCGTCTGCGTCACGTCCCGGTGACCGTTCCGCCGGGAATACGACCGAGCCGTGACGGTGGCCGTCGTACCGGTCCTCCAGTTCCTTGACCACGTCCTGGAGTTCCGAGCGGATCCAGTCGCGGGTGGCGACCTCGCCCAGGCCGATGCGCAGGGCTGCGACCTCGCGGGTCAGGTACTCGGTGTCCGCGATCGACCGCTCGTTCTGCTTGCGGTCCTGCTCCAGATTGACCCGGTCGCGGTCGTCCTGCCGGTTCTGCGCGAGCAGGATCAGCGGGGCGGCGTATGAGGCCTGGAGCGACAGCATCAGGGTCAGGAAGATGAACGGGTACTCGTCGAAGCGCAGGTCGCGCGGGGCGAGGCTGTTCCAGGCCACCCACAGGATGATGGCGGCCGTCATCCAGACCAGGAACCGTCCGGTGCCGAGGAAGCGCGCGATGCGTTCCGAGAACCGTCCGAAGGCCTCCGGGTCGTACTCGGGCAGGATCCGGTGCCTGGGCACGCCCGGCTGGTCGAGGCGGGCGGTGCGTGGCCGGCTTGCGGCCGTGGAGCCGGACGGAATGCGCTCGCGCAGGGTCTCGCGCTCAGGAACCATCGGTCGCCACCTCCTCCTCGTCCAGGTGGAACTCCGTCTCCCGCCAGTCCTCCGGGAGCATGTGGTCGAGTACGTCGTCCACGGTCACCGCGCCCAGCAGCGAGCCGGCCTCGTCGACCACGGGCGCCGCGACCATGTCGTACGTGGCGAAGAACCCGGCGATGGCGGGCAGGTCCGCGTCGGGGTCGAGCGGTTGCAGGTCGCTGTCCAGGATCGAGCTGACCAGGGAGGGCGGTGGCTCGCGCAGCAGGCGCTGGAAGTGGACCGTGCCGAGGTACTTGCCGGTCGGCGTCTCGTCCGGTGGCCGGCAGACGTAGACCTGGGCGGCCAGGGCGGGGGAGAGGTCGGGGTTGCGCACGCGGGCGAGGGCGTCGGCGACGGTGGCGTCGGGGCGCAGCACGATCGGCTCGGTGGTCATCAGACCGCCCGCCGTGCGGTCCTCGTACGACATCAGGCGCCGCATGTCGGCCGCGTCGCCGGGCTGCATCAGGCTCAGCAGCCGCTCCTGCTCGTCCGTCGGCAGCTCGCCCAGCAGGTCGGCCGCGTCGTCGGGGTCCATGGCCTCCAGGACGTCGGCGGCGCGCTCCTCCTTCAGCTTGCCGAGGATCTCGATCTGGTCGTCCTCCGGGAGCTCCTCCAGCACGTCGGCCAGCCGGTCGTCGTCGAGGGCGGCGGCGACCTCGGCGCGGCGCTTGGGGGAGAGGTGGTGCAGGACGTTGGCCAGGTCGGCGGGGCGCAGCTGCTCGAACGTGGCGAGCAGATTCTCGGCGCCCTGCCCCTGCTCCTCCAGCGAGAAGCCGGTGACGGCGGTCCACTCGACGGTCAGCGCCTCGCCCTTGGCACGCCGGAAGGCACTTCCCTTCCGGCCCTTGCGGACGAAGACCCGGTCGATCTCCCACTCCCGGCGGGCCGGCAGCTGATGCACCGACAGGTCGAGGACGGTGACCTCCTCGCCGGTCTCGGTGAGCGTGACGCGCCGGTCCAGCAGCTCCCCGAAGACCAGCCGCTCGGTGGGCCGCTGCTCGAAGCGCCGGACGTTGAGCACGCCGGTGGTGATGACCTGCCCGGACTGGATGGCGGTGACCCGGGTCATCGGCAGGAAGATGCGGCGGCGGGTGGCGAGTTCGACGACGAGGCCGAGCAGCCTCGGCGGACGCTGCGCCATCCGCAGCATGACGACCAGATCGCGGACACGCCCCACCTGGTCGCCGGCGGGGTCGAAGACGGCGACACCGGAGAGGTGCGATACGAAGATCCGGGGGGCGCCCGCTGCCATGGCCGCGGCTCCTTTTCGTGCGGGGTGGTTCGTGGTCCCTGTCTGTGTGCCTGTCTTTGTCGCTGTGTCTTCCGAATTGCCCGCTCGGGTGGGCTTCAGGCTAGCCCGTCCCCATCGGGGGCGCGTCGGCGGGCGGTCCGGACGGACTGGCTCCGACCTGCCCGCACGTGCCCGGTACCCTGCGGTACGCCGTTCAGGTCTCCCGTCAGAGAGGCAGCCCCACCTGTGACTCCGATTCGCCAGGGCCGCAATCACAGTGCCGCACTCGCGAGCGCGATGTGCGCACTGGCCGTGACCGGAACGGTGCTCACGGGCTGTGCGGAGGATCCGAACGAGGGCACCAACGGGGTCGGCAGACTGTCCGCCGAGAAGATCCAGGCCAAGACCCGTTCGGTCGCCGAGTCCGCCGGGGCGGTCCGGGTGCACGGGAACGTCGTCAGCGGCGAGCGCAGCTACGCGCTCGACATGCGGCTGAAGGACGACGGCGGCGAGGGCTCGGTCACCTCCGAGGGGGCGACCTTCCGGCTGCTGCGCGTCGGCGAGCATCTCTTCCTCAAGGCCGACGCGGAGTTCTGGAGTCATGGCGCGGGCCAGGGCGGGGACGGCGAGGCGGACGCCGCCGCGGCGTCCAAGCTCGGCGGCAAGTTCGTGAAGGTGCCGCAGGGCGACCCTTCGTACAAGAAGTTCAGCGGTTTCACGGACAAGGGTGTCCTCCTCGACGGTCTGCTGACCCTGCACGGCAAGCTCGCGACGGACGGCCACGACGAGCAGGCGGGCATCCGCACCATCCGCATCTCGGGCGACAAGGGCTCCGGCGGCACCCTGGAGGTGTCCCTCGAGGGCAAGCCGTATCCGCTGCGCCTGGAGCGGGCCGGTGGGGCGGGTACCCTCACGTTCTCCGCCTGGGGGCAGGACTTCTCCCTCAGGGAGCCGGAGAAGAACGAGACGGTGGACTACGGCAGGCAGCTGCCGACGTCCTAGGACGTCACTTGCGTTTGCGCTTCTTCAGCAGCAGGCGGGGCAGGCCCGCCGGAATCGGCCGGCGGGTGATCGCCGGGGTCCGCAGCGGGGGCTCGGAAAGGGAGTCGTCGGGCAGGGGTGCCGTCACCCCGGTCGGCTCCAGGCGCAGCACCCGGCACTCACGGGCCCAGCGGTCGGTCATGGCCTCGCCGTCGGACGCGTTGAGCCGTTTGCCCTTGAGCTCGGCGACCGCCGCGTCCCATGCCTCGGAGCCCGGTGCGAGCTGGATGACCCGGGCCGTCCAGGAGACCAGCCGGCCCCCCTTGTCCTTGCTGCGGACCGTCACCTCGGCCTCGGTCCCGTCGGCCAGGCCCGGCAGCGGCTGCTCGCCGGGCCCGTCGCCGACCAGGCACGCGGCACCCTCGTGCCACACGTGCCACAGCGCACGCGCCGGGCCGTCGGGGCCCTGGACCCAGACGAGGCCGGACTTCTTCGTGGCCTCCTCGACGAGGGCCTGGCCGAGCAGCTCGCTTGTCATGACCCCCAGCCTATCCACGCTGTTCACAGCCACCCGTTCCGCTTCAGCGTGCGGTGGATGCCCAGACAGATGACCACGGTGACGCCCATGATCACCGGGTAGCCGTACCGCCAGTGCAGCTCCGGCATGTGGTCGAAGTTCATGCCGTACACCCCGCACACCATCGTCGGCACGGCGATGATCGCGGCCCACGAGGTGATCTTGCGCATGTCCTCGTTCTGCGCCACGGACGCCTGTGCGAGGTTGGCCTGGAGGATGGAGTTGAGCAGCTCGTCGAAGCCGAGCACCTGCTCCTGCACGCGGGCCAGGTGGTCGGCGACGTCCCGGAAGTACTTCTGGATGTCGGGGTCGATCAGCCGCATCGGCCGCTCGCTCAGCAACTGCATGGGCCGCAGCAGCGGCGACACGGCCCGCTTGAACTCCAGGACCTCACGCTTGAGTTGGTAGATCCGGCCGGCGTCCGAGCCGCGCGGGGAGCCCTTGCGCCCCGGGGAGAACACCTCGGTCTCGACCTCGTCGATGTCGTCCTGCACGGCGTCGGCGACCGCGATGTAGCCGTCGACGACGTGGTCGGCGATGGCGTGCAGCACGGCCGAGGGGCCTTTGGACAGCAGCTCGGGGTCGTCCTGGAGACGGTGCCGCAGGGCCCGCAGGGAGCCCTGACCGCCGTGCCGGACGGTGATGAAGAAGTCCCGTCCGGTGAAGCACATGACCTCGCCGGTCTCGACGACCTCGCTGTTGGCGTCGAGCTGGTCGTGCTCCACGTAGTGGATGGTCTTGAACACCGTGAAGAGGGAGTCGTCGTAGCGCTCCAGCTTGGGCCGCTGGTGGGCCTGGACGGCGTCCTCCACGGCCAGCGGGTGCAGCCCGAACTCACTGGCGATGCCGGAGAATTCGGCCTCGGTCGGCTCGTGCAGGCCGATCCACACGAAGCCGCCGTCGCGGCGCGCCAGACGCACCGCCTCGTGCGGGGTCAGCGGGGTCTCGGTCTCGATGCGGCGGCCGTCCCGGTAGACGGCGCAGTCGACGACGGCGGAGGACGTCGCGGGGCTGCGGGTGGCGTCGTACGTCCCACCGTCCTTGCGCAGCGACACGCGGGACGGACGGACGACGGCGCGCAGGTCGCGGATCATCGACATGGCGGGCTCCTTCGCGACAGGCAACGAAAGGCGCCGGACCCGACAGGTGGAACTGCCCGGAATGAGGACGTTGGGACCGATGATGTTTGGCACGTCCACAAAGCGGGGAGCACCGCACCGTCGCGGTGGCGAGTCTCGTTACTGATTCAGCTTCTGAGGCAGATCAGGCAAAGCGAAACGAAGCGCTCTTCCGCGTGAAGCGAGTGCGAGAGGTGGCGACCAGCCAGAGCCAGAACAGCTACGTCAGCGGCGGGAAGAGCGTGGTGCTACTGCACGGTCGACTTCGGTCCATTGCAGTCCCACCTCCTCCGGCCGGTCCCTCGTAAGGGAGTTCCTTCGGCGTCGGGGCTTGATCGCGACGCTTCTGCGTGCTGCCCCGAACCACCGGGCAAGAGTATCAGTCGCCCGACGTGTCAAGGCGCTTGTTTGCCCGCTACTGGCGAGTTCTATGCTCGCCGCATGGCACATGTTCTTCCTCTGGTCGAAGCCCGGTTGCGTGCCGCGCTGGGTGAACCGGACGCGCGCGCCGCGGTCACCTTCCTGGGCACGGACCGTATCGAGGTGCTCCGCTTCCAGGAGGGGGACATCGTCCGCTACGCCACGCTCGGCATGTCCGAGCACCCCATGGCGGACCCCACGTCGGTGGTCGCCGACCCGGTCAAGGGCCCGCGCGCCGAGTTGGTCCTCTCGGTGCGTGCCGGGCTGGCCGGCACCGACAAGGTGCTCCGCCCGCTCGCCGTACTCGCCGCGTCTCCGCAGGTGGAGGGAGTGGTCGTGGCTCCGGGAGCCTCCCTCGACGTCGGCGAACCGCTGTGGCCCGGGGCTCCCTTCACCTCGGTCCTGGTCGCCGAGCCGGGCGGCCTGGTCGAGGACCTGGAGCTCGACGAGCCCCTCGACCCCGTGCGGTTCCTGCCGCTGCTGCCGATGACCCCGAACGAGGCCGCCTGGAAGCGTGTGCACGGCGCCCAGGCGCTCCAGGAGCGGTGGCTGAACCAGGGGACGGACCTAAGGGATCCGTCCCGGAAGTCCGTCCCGTTGGAGTGAGGAAGCTCACCAAAGCCTGGCCGGGGAGCGTCAGTTGGCGAAGACGGCGACACCGTCCTCGGTCGCGTGCTTCGGCTCCAGCTCCTCGGCTTCGTGCGCCAGTGCCTTTCGCCGTACGACGACCACGAGCGCACCCACCACTGCGGTGACCGCCGCCACCACGAACGGGATGTGAGGGTCGGTCCACTCCTCGATCTTCGGCGCGAAGTACGGGGCGGCCGCCGCCGCGAACCAGCGCACGAAGTTGTAGCCCGCGCTCGCCACCGGCCGGGGTGCGTCCGAGACGCCGAGGGCCAGCTCGGTGTAGACGGTGTTGTTCACGCCGATGAAGGCGCCGGACAGCACCGTGCAGACCACGGCGGTCGTGTGGTCGCCGTAACCGAGCACGAGCACGTCGGCCGCGAGCAGCACCAGCGAACCGCCGAGCACCTTCAGCGAGCCGAACCGCTTCTGGAGCCGCGGCGCCACGATCACCGAGAAGACGGCGAGCAGCACGCCCCAGGCGAAGAACACCGCCCCCGACCGGTACGGGCTCATGTTCAGCACGAACGGGGTGAAGGCCAGCACGGTGAAGAACGTGTAGTTGTAGAAGAACGCCGAGACCGCCGCCGAGGCGAGGCCGCCGTGGCCCAGCGCCTTGACCGGGTCCAGGAGCGAGGTCTTGCGGGCCGGCTTCGGCTGCTCCTTCAGGAACACGGCGATGCACAGGAAGCCGACCGCCATCAGGAACGCCGTCCCGAAGAACGGGTAGCGCCAGCTGGCGTCCCCGAGCAGGGCGCCCAGCAGCGGACCGCACGCCATGCCGAGGCCGAGGGCCGACTCGTACAGCAGGATCGCCGCCGCGCTGCCGCCGGCCGCCGCGCCGACGATGACCGCGAGGGCCGTCGAGACGAACAGCGCGTTGCCGAGGCCCCAGCCGGCCCGGAACCCGACCAGTTCGCCGACGGATCCGGAGGTGCCCGCGAGCCCGGCGAACACCACGACGAACGCGAGGCCGAGCAGCAGTGTCTTCCGGCCGCCGATCCGGCTGGAGACGAACCCGGTCACCAGCATCGCGACGGCGGTGATGAGGAAGTACGACGTGAAGAGCAGGGAGACCTGGCTCGCCGTGGCGTGCAGGCCCTGGGCGATGGACGGCAGGATCGGGTCGACGAGTCCGATGCCCGTGAAGGCGACGACCGACGCCCCGGCGGTCGCCCACACGGACTTGGGCTGCTTGAGGAGGCCGCCCGCTCCGGCGTCGAAGGGGTCCATTGCTTGCTCCCTTTCCCGGACGGAAGTAGTTGGTAAGCGCACATACTAAGTTAGCTAGGCTAATTAATGCAAGTTACATCTAATTGGGTTCCGTCCGGTTGGGTGATCGTCCTTGACGCGACGGGGCGGGGGTAGGACCGTGGGGCCCTATGAGGGGCGAACCCAGTTGCCCGAAGTGCGGTGGCCGGGTCAGGGCTCCCGGCCTCTTCTCCGACTCGTGGCAGTGCGATGTGCACGGCACCGTCCATCCGGTGCAGCCCGTGATACCGCCCAGCGTCGACGCCCTCAACGTCGTGGTGCACCGCACCCGCGTGCCGGTGTGGATGCCCTGGCCGCTGCCGGTCGGCTGGCTGTTCACGGGCGTGGCCTGCGCGGGTGACGACCGCACGGGTGGCCGCGCCACGGCCGTGGCCTGTACGGGGCCCGGGCCGCTCGGCGGGATGGGCGAGCTGATCCTGGTGGCGGAGGAGCTCGGCGTCGGACTCGGTGCGCGGTACGCGGGCATGGAGGGTCCGGATCCGGGGCCGTACATCGACGTCGGGAAACCGGCTCAGGCGAAGGTGCTGGCCGCGGGGCGTCCTACGCCGTTGTGGCATGTGTCCGGGGCGCCGGATGACCGGGCGGTGTTCGCGGGGGAGGCGCTCGGGATGTGGCTGTGGGCGGTCGTGTGGCCGGAGCAGTCCGGGTTGTTGATGTACGACGAGCTCGTGCTGGCGGATCTGCGGGATGCCGGGGCAGAGGTGGAGTTGGTGCCTTGTGGGGCCCTGTCGCCGCGATTGCTTGAGCCGTAGTGCCCAGGGGGCGGGGCTTCGGGCGCGTGGGCGGCTGCGGGGGGTCTGTGGCTTGTCGCGCAGTTCCCCGCGCCCCTTCAGGGGGTTGGCTGTAGGGGGCGCTTCCGGGGTTCGGGTGTGACAGGGGTCGGTGAAAGTCCGGTTATCCTTGAGCAGCCCTACTCGTCCCGCCCGTGTCTGGAGTCCGCGTCGTGCGTATCGATCTGCACACCCACTCCACCGCCTCCGACGGTACGGACGCTCCCGCCGAGCTGGTGCGGAAGGCCGCCGCGGTCGGGCTGGACGTCGTCGCCCTGACCGATCACGACACCACCCGTGGCCACGCCGAGGCGATCACCGCGCTGCCCGAGGGCCTCACGCTGGTCACCGGGGCCGAGCTCTCCTGTCGGCTCGACGGCATCAGCATGCACATGCTGGCGTACCTCTTCGACGCCGAGGAGCCGGCGCTGCTCGCCGAACGCGAGCTGGTCCGGGACGACCGGGTGCCGCGGGCGCAGGGCATGATCGCCAAGCTTCAGGACCTGGGCGTGCCCGTGACCTGGGAGCAGGTGGCGCGGATCGCCGGTGACGGGTCCGTCGGGCGTCCGCACGTGGCGACCGCGCTCGTCGAGCTGGGTGTCGTGCCGACGGTCAGCGACGCCTTCACCCAGGACTGGCTGGCCGACGGCGGCCGGGCCTTCGTGGAGAAGCACGAGACCGACCCGTTCGAGGCGATCCGGCTGATCAAGGGCGCGGGCGGGGTCGCGGTGTTCGCGCACCCCGGGGCGAGCAAGCGGGGGCGTACGGTGCCGGAGTCCGCGATCGCCGAGATGGCCGAGGCCGGGCTCGACGGCGTCGAGGTCGACCACATGGACCACGACCCGGACACGCGGGCGCGGCTGCGGGGGCTGGCGAAGGAACTGGGGCTCCTCGTGACCGGGTCCAGCGATTATCACGGCAGTCGGAAGACGTGTGTGCTCGGGGAGTACACGACGGATCCCGAGGTGTACGGGGAGATCACGCGGCGGGCCTTCGGGGCGTTTCCCGTGCCGGGGGCCGGCGGGGTCTGAGGTTTCCCTCCTGTAGGTCCGTTGTCAGACACCCGGCGTTGGCCGCCGTGTCCACCTGTTCCGCTCTGCGGAACGCCTTCCCACAGCGGCGCGGACGCCGCTGCCCACCCCTCAGTACTCCCGCAAGGCCATCACCCTCATGTTCGACCTCGCCGTCTTCGGCTCCCTGTTCCTGACCCTCTTCGTCATCATGGATCCCCCCGGGATCACCCCGATCTTCCTCGCGCTCACCGCCGGACGGCCAGGCAAGGTGCAGAAGCGGATGGCTTTCCAGGCCGTCTGTGTCGCCGGTGGTGTGATCACCGTGTTCGGGCTGCTCGGGCATCAGATCCTGAACTACCTGCACGTGTCCGTGCCCGCGCTGATGATCGCGGGCGGACTGCTGCTGCTGCTGATCGCGCTCGATCTGCTGACCGGCAAGACGGACGAGCCGAAGCAGACCAAGGACGTCAACGTCGCCCTCGTGCCGCTGGGGATGCCGCTGCTGGCCGGGCCGGGGGCGATCGTGTCGGTCATCCTCGCCGTGCAGAAGGCCCACACTGTCGCCGCGCAGGTGTCCGTGTGGACGGCGATCCTCGCCATCCACGTCGTGCTGTGGCTGGTGATGCGCTACTCGCTGGTGATCATCCGGATCATCAAGGACGGCGGTGTGGTCCTGGTGACGCGGCTCGCGGGCATGATGCTGTCCGCGATCGCCGTGCAGCAGATCATCAACGGGGTCACGCAGGTGATCCAGGGCAGCTGAGGGGCCGCTGCGTCACGCAGTGCGGGTGAGTACCGTGCCGATCTCCCTGGCCGGTCCCGCGTGGGCGAGGTACTCCTCGATCTTGTGCGCGCGGTCCCGCCCGTTCTGGACGGCCAGCTGCGTGAGCTTGCCCCACCGCTCGTCCTCCAGGGGGCAGCCGACGGCGACCGCGTCGGTGGGGCACCAGACGTTGACCCAGTCGCGCACCTTGGGCGGCCGGTGCGGGCCGCGGGCGAGGAGCCGCTCGTTGACGCCGTCCAGCCCGAGCGGGCTGCCCGCGGTGACCAGCAGTACGAGGTCGAGACCGTCCGGGAGCCGGGTCAGCAGGTCCATGCCGACGACCGTGCCCAGGCTGTGCGTGACCAGCACCAGTTCGCCGGTGGCGGGCATCGTCTCCAGGACGCTGTCCAGGACGGCCTGCCGCACGGAGCTGTCGCCGAGGTACAGGTCGACGTCCCGCAGGAACGTGGCGATGGTCCATTCGTCCAGGTCGGACCGGGTGGCGAGCCAGCTCAAGGGCCGGTGCAGTGCGCCGACCAGCCCGGCACCGAAGCCCTCCGTGGCCGCCGGCCCGTCCTGGGGCATGCCGGCCCGGGCGGCCGCCTCGTAGAGCAACTGCTCGTAGGAGCCGGTGGGCGATTCGGTGGCGAAGACCTCGGCGGCAGCGGCGGCGCTCACCTCGTCGAGTCCGACGGCCCGGGCCGTGCTCTCCCGCCCGCTCACGAGGTCGGCCAGTCTCGTGCCGTAGAACGGGAACCACACGTCCTCCGGGTCGACCGTGGGCAGTGCCGCGAGCGTGAGGCCGCGGTTCAGGCCGGACGTCCAGCTCCGCCGGAGGTCGTCGGGCTCCTTGCTCTGCTGGTCCCTGCCGTGCAGGAAGACCAGGTGCTGACGGCCGCCGAAGGCGGTGCCGCGGGCCGGCCGTCCCTTCCTGGGGCTCCGCGTCCGGGTCTCCCTCTCGGTCATGGTCACCGTCACCGGGACGTCGGGAACCGACGGGGACGTGATGCCGGGTACGGCCGGCGTGATTCTCTCCGGCTGAAGTGCGGGGGCGGCCGTGCTCTGGTCCAGACCGGAGTCCGGGCCCATCTCGGCCAGCAGCGCGCGGCGCCCGGGGTCGAGGTCCAGCCGGGCCAGATGCTTCAGGATCGAGCTGATGCGGACGCCCTCGTTGGCGACCCAGTCGATCGCGTCGTCGCCGTCGCCCCGGCTCCAGGGCCGGCCGTCCTTCCGCAGGACGCGGCCCTGGTCGTCCTTCTTCGGCACGCCGCTGTGGTGCAGGGCCACGACCTCCCACTGGTCGTTGAAGACGGGGGAGCCCGAGTTTCCGGGGCGCGTGTCGGTCCGGTAGTGGACGAAGTCGTCGAGCCGTACCAGCACCGCGTTGTCGCGCAGCACGATCTCCTTGAGGCGCCCGTCCGGGTGACCGATGATGTTCACCCTCTCGCCGAGGACCAGCTTGCCGAGCTGCATGCTGAGCCGGTTCCAGCCGAAGATCTCGCCCGGCTGACGGCCGTCCTGGGCGGGTGTGACCGCCACCAGGGCGAAGTCCAGCCGCCTGTCCGCGGCGAAGAAGGTCCCCGGGTCGAGCTCCATGCGGATGGCGGTGTCGGGGACGTTGTCGACCGTCACCTGGGCGTTGAACTCCGCGAAGCACTGGCGGGCGAAGGCCTCGTCGGGCAGCACGTGGTGGTTGGTCATCATCAGCCGCGGCGAGACCAGGAAGCCGGTGCCGTGCGGCAGCTCGCGGCCGTCGCGGCGCAGCGTGATCCGGGCGACCGTGGCTCCGGCCCTGACTCCGCGCGGCAGGAAGCTCCACGCCTGGAGCTCGTTCGACAGGTCGATGATGCGTTCGTTGGTGTGGGGGAGGTCCATCGCCTCGCCATGGATGTCCGCCACCACCGCCGAGGGCGACAGACCGCCCCGGTCGAGGATCCGCTCGGCACGCACGGCGAGCGCGTCCGGGTTGTCCGGGAACCGCACACCGGCCGCCATCCGGCCCTCGACCCGCTCGCGCTCCGCGGCGGAGTCCTCGTATCGCTGCGCGGCCTCGGCCACGGCCTGCTCGTGCAGTTCCTCGTTCGACCGGCCCGTCACGGACATGTGGTCCACCGTCCTGTTCCCGCTGTCGCCGTCCCCCTCAGCCAGTACGCCCCCCACCAGGGAGGTCCGCAACAGCGGAGCCCCCACGCGGCCGATGCCGTGCGGGGGCTCGAAGTGTGGGAGAGCGGCGCGCGTTACGAGGCCGTGGTCCCGGCCGGGCGGATCCAGAGGCGCTGCCCTGTGGCGGCGGCCTGCTGAACGATGCGGTTGACGGAGGCGGCGTCCACGACGGTCGTGTCCACGGGCGTGCCGTCGACGTCGTCGAGGTGCATGATTTCGAAGCGCAAGGGCTTCTCCCTTCGTCTGGTCATCCTCCTGAGGAGAACTACTCGGTGGTCGGTCCACGAGGCAGCGGTGCCCGTGTTCCATATGGGTCAACAGGACTGCACCGTTGAAACATTCCCTACGCTAAAGAAATTTTTCGAACGGCTAATTACTGAGCCGTAAGACTGTTGTTACGGGGACCGATCGGGACCAGTTGTGTTCGCAGCGTGACCGCCGGGACAATGGAGGCAATGAACGACGACCTCGCGGCCCTGAGCGCCCGCATCGACCGCACCAACGAGCTGCTCCAGCGCATGCTCGCCGAGGTGGCGAAGACGCCCTCGACCCATGCGATCTTCGTCGATGCCGGGTACCTCTACGCGGCCGCGGGACGGCTCGTCGCCGGCACGGAGGACCGCCGGGCCTTCGACCTGGACGCCGAGGGCCTGATCGACGCGCTCATCGACACGGCCCGCACGATCTTCGCGGACAGCAGGCTGCTGCGGGTCTACTGGTACGACGGCGCCCGCCGCCGCATCCACACGGCCGAGCAGCAGAGCATCGCGGAGCTGCCGGACGTGAAGGTGCGGCTGGGCAACCTGAACTCCAACAACCAGCAGAAGGGCGTCGACTCACTCATCCGCAGCGACCTGGAGTCCCTCGCCCGGCACCGCGCCATCAGCGACGCGGCCCTGCTCGGCGGCGACGAGGACCTGGTGTCGGCGGTGGAGGCGGCCCAAGGGTACGGCGCCCGCGTCCACCTCTGGGGCATCGAGGCGCCGGAGGGGCGCAACCAGGCGGAGCCCCTCCTGTGGGAGGTCGACAGCCAGCGCACCTTCGACCTCGACTTCTTCAAGCCCTACGTCTCCCGCCGCGCGGCCCCCGCCTACGAGACGACCACGGGCCGGCCCACCCGTGAGGACGTGCGGTTCGTCGGTGCGCAGATCGCGGCGAAGTGGCTGGCGGCCCGAGGCCGGGACACGCTGGTCGAGCTGCTGCCCGGCCACCCCTACCTGCCCGGCTCGGTGGACCAGGACCTGCTCGTGGAGGCGGAGGGCCTGTTGCAGTACTCGCTGCGCGGCCAGGCAGACCTGCGGCGCGCACTGCGGGACGGCTTCTGGGACCACCTCCAGACGCAGTACTAGTGTCCCGCGCCGGAAGTTCCTAGGTAGTTTCCGCTGAGCTGCGGACGGTCAACGTCCTTGGTCGGCGGCGAGAATCCGACCGCCGAGACGAGACAGATCTACCGACGGATTTCTGGCGCGGCACACTAGTGCCCCGGCAGGCAACGTTTGCCCGTCAAGGAGCGGCGTCCGGTGCGGCGAGAGGGCGTGCCGGGCGTCGCGACGGGGCGAACGTTGCCTGCCGGGGCACTAGACCGTGTGGGCTCCGGCCGTCTGGGTTCCGTCCCAGAAGTCGGCGAGGGCCCGGGCGGTCGGCAGGGGCTGATCGGCATTGGGGGAGTGCTCGGCTCCCGCGACGACCGTGCGGTGCGCGTTCAGCCGTACGGCCATGTCGTCGAGGATCGCCACCGGCCAGGTGTCGTCGTGAGCCCCCGACAGGACGTGGAACGGCAGCGGCACGGCGGCGAGTTCGGCGACGCGATCCGGCTCGGTGCACAACTGGCGGCCGGTCGCGAGAAGTTGGGCGGGGCTGTGACCCAGCCAGCGGCGGCGCAACTGCTCCGGATCGCCGGGGCCGCGGGCGGGCCCGCCGACCTCCTCCGGCGGCCCCATGGCCTGGATGGCCTCCCACACCTCCTCCATCGACAGCACGGCGAGCGCATCCCGCAGCAGCTTCACGCGCTGCTGCTGGGAGACGGAGATCTGCGCCGGGCCGGACGACATCAGGGTGAGGGAGAGGAAGGGGGAGTGGTCGAGCAGCACGGCCGCACGGGCGATCTGTCCGCCGAGCGAGTGCCCGACGAGATGCAGGGGCACGCCGAGCGCCTCGGCCTGCGCGAGCACGTCCCGGGCCAGTTCCCGCTGGGCGTAGGCGGATTCGTCGTCCAGGGGCCCGTCCGACTCGTGCTGCCCCCGCCCGTCCACCGCGACGACCCGGTACCCCCGCTTTGCGAGCGGCTCGTGGAGCAGCCGGAAGTCCTCCTTGCTCCCGGTGAATCCGGGCAGCATCAGGACGACTCCCTCGACCTCCGCGCCCGCCGTCGGCGACGAGTCGACGACGGCGAACTCCCCGCGGGCTGTGCGCAGGGGGTAGGCGCGGGCGCCCGGGGGCGGGGTGAAGGTGGCTTGCCTGGTCACGGGGCGAGGGTAGCGGGTGGGGGTGTGGT
>NZ_DF968381.1:0-28212 GCF_001270025.1 Streptomyces azureus
GTAGTTCCAGGGGGTGATCGCGGCCACCACGCCGACCGGCTCGTGGTGCACGACCGAGTTGCCGGTCTTCTCCTCGAAGGCGTACGTGGCCGCCAGCTCGGCGTAGGAGCCCGCGACGGCGATCGGCACGGCCGCGTGGACGGCCTGCGAGAACTTCAGGGGCGAGCCGAGTTCGGCCGTCACGGTCTCGGCGATCTCGTCCGCGCGGGCCACGAGCACGTCCCGCAGGGCGGCCAGGCGCGCCGCGCGCTCGGCGGGCGGGGTCGCGGCCCACTCCGGCAGGGCGGCGCGCGAGGCCCGTACGGCGGTGTCGACGTCCTCCGCGGTGCCGGCCGGGACCGTGCCGATGACCTGCTCGTCGACCGGGTTCACGACCTCGATCACGTCCTGGCCGGCGGCGGGGCGCCAGGCGCCCCCGATGTACATGCCGTCGTATGCCTTCATCGCGCTTCCTCCGGGGCGGGGCGTCGTCGTCCGGCACATAAACTAGCGACGATAGTTTTCCGGCGCCAGACGTCCCGGTGATCCCGTGATCCCGGTCATCACAGCACGGAGCGGGCCCCGCCCGGGTGTGCGGCTCCTCACTCCTCCAGGTCGGGCAGGCGCGCCGGGTTCGGGCAGATGCGGTCGCCGTGCTGGTCGAAGACGAAGAGGTGGGCGAGGTCGACGAGGAGCGGCACCTGCATACCGTGGCGGAGGGCCAGGTCCGGGGTGGCGCGCACGATGAGGTCGCCGGGCAGGCGGGGTTCTGCCGCCCCGGGGCGGGGATCGGCGTCCCCTGGGTGGCCCAGGGCCACGACAGCTCCCGCCCGGCCGGCTCCGGTCCGCTCCCGCAGCCGCGTGAGGACCGAGCCCTCGCGGCGGCGCCGCCTGACGGGGCGGCCGGGGCGGGGGTGCGGGGCCTCCAGTTCGGGGACGATGGCGGGCCTGGAGCCGGTGTTGAAGTGGACGAGGATCTCGTGGCCCTGGAACTCCACGTGCTCGACCAGGCCGGTGATCGGCACCTCGCCGGGGCGGGCCGAGGAGTGTTTGGCGATCCGGACGGCTTCCGAGCGCAGGCCCACGATGACCTCGCGGCCCTGCTGGACGCGGAGCAACTGGTGGTCCAGGGAGAGCGGCTCGGGCAGGCGCAGGAACTGCTTGCCCAGGCTGATGGTCATCGCCCCGTCCAGCGGGGCGCGCACCAGGCCGCACAGGAGGTTGATGCGCGGGGTACCGATGAAGGCGGCGACGAAGACGTTGCTGGGCAGCGCGTAGACGACGCGCGGGCTGCCGACCTGCTGGAGCACGCCGCCGCGCAGTACGGCGACGCGGTCGCCGAGCGACATGGCCTCGGACTGGTCGTGGGTGACGTAGACGGTGGTGACGCCCAGCTCGCGGGTGAGCTGGGAGATCTCGGCCCGCAGGTGGGTGCGGAGCTTGGCGTCGAGGTTGGACAGCGGCTCGTCCATCAGGAAGGCCGAGGGGTGGCGGGCGATGGCCCGGCCCATGGCGACCCGCTGGCGTTCACCGCCGGAGAGCTGGGCGGGCAGGCGGTCGAGGAGGTCCTCGATGCCCAGCACCCGGGCGGTGGCGTCCACGCGCGGCCCGGGGTCCGTGCCCGGGGCCTCGATACGCAGCGGGAAACCGATGTTGGCGCGGCTGGTCATGTTCGGGTAGAGGGCGAAGTTCTGGAAAACCATCGCCATGTCCCGCCCGGACGGCGGCAGGTCGTTGGCGTACTCGCCGTCGAGCAGCAGCTCGCCCTCGTCGATCTCCTCCAGGCCGGCGATCATCCGGAGCACGGTCGACTTGCCGCAGCCGGACGGGCCGAGCAGCACGAGGAACTCGCCCGGCGTGATGTCCAGCGACAGCCGGTCCACCACGCGGGCGCCTCGCGTGTAGGCCTTGCTCACGTCGTGCAGGGAGATGGCGCGTGTCATGGGGTGCCCCCGAGGGGTCATCAGGGCGCTGGTGCTCCGCGGTCGGAAGCCCCGTGCGGGTCGTACGGGGCTGTGGGTCACGGAAGTTAACGGAATGTGTGCGGCCTGGGGAAGACACGGGGCGCGATCCGGGGTTGTGGTCCAGCTGGTGAGAAGGCGGACGGTCTGATTCGGCCACGGCCGGGAGCCGCCCGGGGGCAGCGGATGCCGGTGAGGTGGGCGAAGGCCACGACGTTCCCGGAGCGGCCCTTCCTTCGGTCGTAGCTGCCGCCGCAGGTGATCAGGCGCAGCTCGGGGCGGCCCCCCCCCCAACGCCGAAGCCCCCGATCGACAGCCGCCCCCCGATCCAGCCTCACGCCCTCCCACCTCACCCGCCGCAGCCCCGGCCCACCGCCACGCCGCCCCCGGCGCGGCGGCAGAACCACCCCGCCCCTCACCAGGGGAACAGAACCCGCACCGACGCCCGGCCCGGCCCGGCCCCGGACCGCCCCAGCAGAGCGGCGCGGTACACGGAAGCCGTCCTACGACGTGCCATCGGGGCGGCGGCGGAGCGGGAACCCGACCGTCCCGGCGACGGCGGCCGGCCCGACGGCCGCGGCGCCGGCGACCGGTGTGAGGGCCTCGCCGCGGGCGATGCCGCCACCCCCGTCGGCGGGCCGCCGACCGGCGTCGTCGGCTTGGAGGTCGCGCAGGCGACCTTGAGGACCTTGAACTTGCCGGGGCCGTGGACCTGGTCGGTGAAGGGTCATCGCGCTGTTGTCCGCGGCCGCCGCGTTGGCGTGGATCTCGACGTCTCCGTTGTCCCCCGGGACGGGAGCGGCGACGGCGGGCACACCGCTCAGGGTGGCCCCTGCGAGGGTGAGGGCGGCGAGGACGGCGGGCGCGGGCCTGCACGCCGCGCGGGGGTACGACGGGCCTGAGCATGCCTCCAAGTCAGGTGATTTCCATGCAAGCACCGCGTCACCTGACTCTCTGTCACATGAACCGCGCCCTACGACATGTCAGATATCGCTCTTGCGGCGCAGCCGCACCCTCGACCGGCGGGCCTCACCCGACCCGTCCCCTGCCTTGCCCGACTCCCCCTCTGCCTCCCCCGCCGCACCCGGCTCCCCCCGCGACCGCACGGCAACCCCCGAGGACAGCAGCAACAGCACCCCGAGCATCACGAACGGCGCCGCCACTCCCGCGACCCCGGCGATCAGCCCGGCCGCGGCGGGCGCGGCCACCTGGCCGAGCCGGTTGCCGGTCAGGCGCAGCGCCAGGGCCGTGGAACGGGCCTCGTCGGGCGCCGCCTGGACGACCGTCGTCATGGACAGCGGCTGCCCCACACCGAGGCAGAAGCCGAGCAGCACCAGCAGCAGGCCGAGCGCCCACACCGGCATCGGCAGGGCGATGCCCGCGCACAGCAGGGCCGCCAGCAGACAGGTCACCGTGAGCAGCAGGGCGCGGCCGAGCAGCCGCAGCAGGGGCGTCAGCACCAGACGGCAGGCGATGGTGGCCGCCGCGCGCAGGCTGAGCAGGACGCCGATCACCGACGGCGCGATGCCCCGGTGCTCCCCGACCACCGGAAGGTAGGCGGTGAGGATGTCGGTCGCGGACAGCACGGCGAGGCTGATGAGGATGCCGGCCGGTACGCCCCGGGTGCGCAGGATGCGCCCGACCGGGACACGGTCTCCCGTCTCCGCACGGGACGTGGCCGCCGTGCGGCGGTGCTCGATGCGCCACAGCGAGGTGAACGCGACCGCGCCGATCGCACCCGCCGCGATCAGGGCGAGCGCGCTGGTGCCCGTCATGTCGTCACCGCTGATCACCGCGCCCGCGGCGACGGGGCCGACCAGCTGGCCGAGCGCGGCACCGATGGTGAAGTGGCCGAAGTTGCGGTCCTGTTCGTGCGGCGCGGACTGGCGGGCGACGAGGGACTGGGAGCCGATGACGAAGCAGAGGTGGCCGAGGCCCATCACGCCGCTCCACAGGGCCATCGCCCACAGGGAGTTCGCGACGCCGCTGAGCGCGCAGCCGCCGGATATGAGGACCACGCCGAAGGGCAGCAGGGGCGCACAGCGGCCGTGGTCGGTCCGGCGGCCCAGGGGCACGGCGGCGAACAGCGGCAGCAGCGCGTACACACCGGCGATCACACCGACCGCGCGCTCGTCGGCGCCCAGCGCGAGGGCCCGGTAGGAGACGGCCGGCCGGGCCATCGACACCGCCGCCTGCGCGAAGCTGAAGGCGATGACGAGGCGGAGCAGCCAGCCGCGGTTCCCACTGGGCCTCACGATGACGTCCTCCATGCGGTGGTCAGATGATTCCGAAGAGCATGCCCGCCCCGAGGATGACCAGGCAGGTGAGGGCGGCCCACTTCACGACGAACTTCGTGTGGTCGCCGAACTCCACCTTGGCCATACCGACCAGGACGTACACGGCCGGGACCAGCGGGCTCGACATGTGCAGCGGCTGGCCGACGAGGGAGGCGCGGGCCATCTCCAGCGGGGAGACGCCGTGCGCGGCGCCCGCCTCGGCGAGGACGGGCAGGACACCGAAGTAGAAGCCGTCGTTCGACATGAAGTACGTCAGCGGAAGGCTGAGGATGCCGGTGACCAGGGCCATGTGCGGGCCCATGCTGCCGGGGATGACGTCCACCATCCACTTGGCCATGTGGTCGACCATGCCGGTGCCCTGGAGGACGCCGGTGAAGACGGCGGCGGCGAAGACCATGCCGGAGACGTTCAGGACGTTCTCGGCGTGCGCGGCGATGCGGGCCTTCTGGTCCGGGATGTGCGGGAAGTTGACGGTGAGCACGAGTGCGGCGCCGAGCAGGAACAGCACCGGGATCGGCAGCACCTCCATGATCATGGCGGTGAGCAGGCCGACCGTGAGCAGCGCGTTGAACCAGTACAGCTTGGGGCGCAGCGTGGCGCGGTGGGGGTCGAGGCCCTGGAAGTCGTCGTCCCGCTCGTCGGCGTCCGTGCCGGAACCCGCGCCGCCCGCGACGCCCTTGCGCATGGAGACCTTGCCGTCGCCGGAGCCGCCGGCGCCCACGAGGACCGTCTCGGGCTCCTTCTCCTCGACCTTCTCCTCCACCAGCACCTCGTCCAGCGTCAGCACGCCCAGCCGCCTGCGCTCACGCACACCGAGGACGTACGACAGGATGAAGACGAAGAGCAGGCCCACCAGGAGTGCCGGGATCATCGGGACGAAGATGTCGCTGGCGTCGAGCTTGAGCGCGGTCGCGGCGCGGGCGGTCGGGCCGCCCCAGGGAAGGGTGTTCATCACGCCGTTGGCCATGGCGGCGACACCGGTCATCACGACCAGGCTCATCTTCAGGCGCTTGTACAGCGGGTACATCGCCGAGACGGTGATCATGAAGGTGGTGGAGCCGTCGCCGTCCAGCGACACGATCGCCGCGAGCACGGCGGTGCCGACGACGATCCGCATCGGGTCGGCTTTGCAGAATTTGAGGATGCCGCGGACGATCGGGTCGAAGAGGCCGACATCGATCATCACACCGAAGTAGACGATCGCGAACATGAGCATCGCCGCAGTGGGGGCGAGGTCGGTCACGCCGTCGAGGACGTAGTCGCCGAGCTTGGCGCCCTTGCCGACGAACACGCAGAACAGCGCGGGAATCAGCACGAGCGCCGCGATCGGCGACATCTTCTTCATCATGATCAGGACCAGGAAGGTCGCGATCATGGCGAAGCCGAGGATGGTCAGCATGAGTGGATACCTAACGTTCGCCCTTGAACATCCCACCAGGGCCGGCGGTGTCCGAGACGTTAGGTGCGTTCAAGCAGCGTTAACAAGACGTTGACGTGCGAGCAATAAGCGCAAAACTGCTGGTCACAGCTTTGCTCAGGTCAGAGCGGTGAGCTTTTCGGTCACGGATGCGCATCCGGGGGCCGTCTCGGGGGCGACCTCGACGGGCACCGCGTTGAGGACCGCGTTGCCCGACAGCGGGTCGAGCAGGCGGCCGTCGAGGAGCTGGTTGACGTTGACGCCGGGGTCGGTCACGGCGTGACTGAGACGGGTTCCGGGGCGGTCGTGGCCCCAGCCGTGCGGCAGGCTCACCACACCCCGGCGCACCTCGTCCGTGACCTCGGCCGGTGCGGTCACCTCTCCACCGGCGCCCGTCACGCGCACCGGCGCCCCGTCGCGCACGCCCAGCCGTTCGGCGTCCTCGGGGTGGATGTGCAGGGTGCAGCGGTTGGAGCCGCCGGTGAGGGCCGGCACGTTGTGCATCCAGCTGTTGTTCGAGCGGAGGTGACGGCGGCCGACCAGGACGAGCCCGTCGGGGCGCTCCTCCAGCGCGCGCTTCAGGCGGGGCAGGTCGTCCGCGATCGGCTGCGGCAGCAGCTCCACCTTGCCGCTCCTGGTCTTCAGCGGCTGCGGGAGCCGGGGCCGCAGCGGACCGAGGTCGATGCCGTGCGGGTGCGCGAGCAGCTTCTCCAGGGTCAGTCCGTCCGGTCGTACGCCGAAGCCGTCGCCGTAGGGGCCGAGGCGCAGCATCATGTCCAGCCGTCGCTCGGGCCCGGTGTCACCGGTGAGTTGGGCGGCCAGCTCGCGGGGGTCACGGCCGTGCACGGGCGAGTGCGGTTCCTCGACCGCCTTGCCGAGGGTCTGGTCGATGACCATCTGGTCGACGGCTGCGGGATCGGCCCCGTGCATGCCCGTCACGGCGAGGATCAGCCGGGCCAGGATCTCCGTCTCGGCCATCCGGCCCGGCTCCAGCGGGATCGCGGGACGGGTGTAGCGGACCTGGTTGCGGACGGCGAGGGTGTTGAAGGCGAAGTCGTGGTGCGGGCTCTGGGAGGGCGGGGGCGGGGGCAGGACGACGTCGGCGTGGCGTGCGGTCTCGTTGAGGTACGGGTCGACGCTGACCATGAAGTCGAGCGATTCGAGTGCCTGGTCGAGCCGGTCGCCGTCGGGCGCGGAGAGCACGGGGTTGGCGGCGACGGCCAGGAGCGCGCGCACCGGCTCGCCCTCCTCGGTGGCGGTGTCGATCTCCTCCGCGAGGGCGGAGAGGGGCAGTTCGCCCTTGGCCTCCGGGTGCCGGCTCACGCGGGAGTGCCAGCGCCCGAGGGCGAAGCCGCGGCCGGGTCCGGCGGGGCGCGGGGTCTTGTCGGTGGCGGCCTGCGGGAAGAGCGCCCCGCCGGGCCGGTCGAGGTTACCGGTGAGGATGTTCAGGACGTCGACGAGCCAGCTGGCCAGGGTGCCGTGCGGGACGGTGCAGCTGCCGATGCGGCCGTAGACGGCGGCGGTGGGGGCGGCGGCGAGCTCGCGGGCGAGGGTGCGTGTGACGTCGGCCTCGACATCGCAGGCGGCGGCGACGGCTTCGGGGGTGAACTCCCGCAGGGCGTCGGCCACTTCCTCGACGCCCTGCACATGCGGGGTCGGTTCGGTCAGGCCCTCGTCGAAGAGCACCTGTGCCATCGCCGCCAGCAGCAGCGCGTCGGTGCCGGGCCGCACGGCGATGTGCCGGTCGGCGAGCTTCGCGGTGCGGGTGCGCCGCGGATCGATCACGACGAGCGTGCCGCCGCGGGCCTTGAGCGCCTTGAGTTTGCCGGGGAAGTCGGGGGCCGTGCACAGACTGCCGTTGGACTCCAGCGGGTTGGCGCCGATCAGGAGCAGATGGTCGGTGTGGTCCAGGTCGGGCACGGGGATGGCGTTCGCGTCGCCGTAGAGCAGTCCGCTGGAGACGTGCTTGGGCATCTGGTCGACCGTGGAGGCGGTGAAGACGCTGCGCGTGCCGAGCCCGGCGAGCAGCATCGCCGGGTAGAGGGCGCCGGCCATGGTGTGCACGTTGGGGTTGCCGAGGACGACGCCGACGGAGTTCGGGCCGTACCTCTCCACGACGGGCCGGATGCCGGCGGCGACCGCGTCGAAGGCCTCCTCCCAGGTGGCCTCGCGCAGCTCTCCGTCCCTGCGCACGAGCGGGGTGCGCAGCCGGTCGGGGTCGGCGTCGACGGCCCCGAAGGAGGCGCCCTTGGGGCAGACGAACCCCTTGCTGAAGACGTCGTCACGGTCACCTCGGGCGTGGGTGACGCGCGCCCCCTCGATGGTGAGGGTCAGGCCGCAGGTGGCCTCGCACAGGGGACAGATACGCAGGGCGGTGCGGGACACGGGTCCTCCAGGGGCGGCGGCTACGGTGACGCACGAACGGCCCGAGCATACCGACCGGTATGCACGGCGGGGAGACCCTGACCGGCGTGAGGTCAGTCGAGCACCCGGGCCAGATACGCCCGCAGCATCTCCCGCATCTCCTCGATGATCTTCTGGTCCCCTTCCGGCGCGACCCGGAACGCCAGGTGCACGAGGGTGTCGGCGGTCTCCACGGCGATGAGGAAGACCCGGCGCAGCTCCTCGTCGGGCTCACGCTCGAGATAGCCGGAGAGGAGCTCGGTGAGGCGGTCGGCGACGCGGTGGTTGGGTTCGGCCTGGCGGGCGCCGACCGGGATCTGATTGCCGAAGTCGACGAGGGAGAAGCCGGGCGCGGTGCGCTTCATCTCCAGGTACTCGTCGAGCACGGCGTCCATGGCCTCGCGCCAGCCCCCGTCACCCGCCTCCCGCAGGCGCTCGGTGACCCGCTCCGAGTAGTGCTCGAGGTTGCGCTGGGCCAGCGCGTCGACCATCTGGCGTTTGTTGCCGAAGAAGCGGTAGACCGAGCCGATGGGGACCCCCGCCCGCTGGGCGACGGCACGGGTGCTCAGGGCGTCGTAGCCGACCTCGTCGAGGAGGTCGGCGCAGGCGTCGAGGATCCTGGTCAGGCGTTCGGCGCTGCGCCGCTGCACGGGCGCACGGCGGAGCGATGTCGCGTGGGGCACGGGCTTCATGATGCCTTTCCGGCGCGGGCCGGTGAACCTCGCCCCCCCCGGTAGGCGACCGGGTCGTTGCACGGGCCCGCGCCTTCCGCCGGGCGTTCGCGCTCGGCGTCGTGCCAGGGCCCGGCTCCGACGCGGTGATGTCGGCCGTGCTCTCCACGGGTTCGCCGTCCACCACCCATACGGTGCCGTCGTCGGCGTAGAGGCGGGCCGTCACCTGGTGCGTGCCGCGCGGTACGAGCCGATCGGCGAGGCGGTACCCGGGGGCGCGGAGCCGGGCGACGAGGCGGCCGTCCACGTAGAGGTGCGCGAGGCCGCGTCCGGCCACCACCCCGGCCGCACCGGCCGGCGAGAAACGGAAGTTCCGCAAGGTCAGGCGTACGTCCCAGCCGTCGGCCGCACCGGGCTGCACCTCGATGCCGACGCGGGGGGAGCCCTCCTGCCCCACCTCCCGGTAGGGCCGCCCCTCGTCGTCCCGGTCCTCCAGCAGCCTGCCCACCGGCGCGGGCGACGCCCCGCCGCCCCGCTCCCGCTCGACACTGGAGCCGCAGCCCGCGGATCCGGCCACGAGGAGGACGCAGACCGCGAGCACGGCCAGAGGTCCCCGTGTACACGACATGCCGGGGAGCGTAGAACACGCGTCCGGTACCGCGGATCGTCCTGGAGTCGGGTTCCGGTCATCCGCCGAAAGGAGGGCGTGTGGGGCACGTGTCCCCCTTGCGTCGGGGAAAACGCAATCCTACGGTGCTCCATAGGAATCGGATGCAAGGGAGCAGCGATCATGGGCGATGGGGGTACCTCCCGCGCGAGCGGGTTCGAGCGTGGGGGAGCGCGGAAGACCGCCGAAGGGCTGACCTATCTCTCCGGCTTCGGCAACGAGCACAGCTCCGAGGCCGTCCCGGGCGCACTGCCGGAGGGCCGCAACTCGCCCCAGCGGGCCCCGCTCGGGCTGTACGCGGAACAGTTGAGCGGTACGGCCTTCACCGAGCCCCGGGCCCACAACCGCCGTTCGTGGCTGTACCGGATCCGCCCGTCGGCCGCGCACCCGGCGTTCACCCGTACGCACAACGGCTCGATCCGCACCGCCCCCTTCACCCAGACCGCGCCCGACCCCAACCGCCTGCGCTGGAACCCGCTCCCCGACCCGGCGCCGGAGACCGACTTCCTGGCCGGTCTGTGGACCCTGGGCGGCAACGGCGACGTCACCCAGCGCACCGGCATCGCCGTCCACCTCTACGCCGCCAACGCCTCGATGGACCGGGTGTTCAGCGACGCCGACGGCGAGCTGCTGATCGTCCCGGAGCGCGGCGGGCTGCTGCTGCGCACGGAGTTCGGTCTGCTCCATGTGGAGCCGGGCCATGTGGCGCTCGTCCCGCGTGGGGTCCGCTTCCGTGTGGAGTTGCTGGACACCGCGCCCGACGGCGGGCAGAGCCCGACCGCCCGCGGCTATGTGTGCGAGAACTACGGCGCGCCCTTCCGCCTCCCCGACCTGGGCCCGATCGGCGCGAACGGCCTCGCCAACCCGCGGGACTTCCGCGCCCCGGTCGCCGCGTACGAGGACGTCGAGGGACCGGTGGAGGTGGTGAACAAGTTCTGCGGCAACCTGTGGACGACCACCTACGACCACTCCCCGCTCGATGTCATCGCCTGGCACGGCAACCATGTGCCCTACGTCTACGACCTTCGCCGTTTCAATGTGCTCGGCACCATCACGTACGACCACCCGGACCCGTCGATCTTCACGGTGCTGACGTCCCCGTCGGACACCCCGGGGCTGGCCGGGGCCGACTTCGTGGTGTTCGCCCCGCGCTGGCTGGTGGGCGAGGACACGTTCCGGCCGCCGTACTTCCACCGGAACGTGATGACCGAGTACATGGGACTCATCGAAGGCGCGTACGACGCGAAGGCTGAAGGGTTCGTGCCGGGCGGCGGCTCGCTGCACAACATGATGTCGGCGCACGGCCCGGACCGGGAGACCTTCGACCGGGCGAGCGCCGCCGAGCTGAAGCCGCAGAAGATCGACGACGGCCTGGCGTTCATGTTCGAGACGCGCTGGCCGATCACCCTCACCCCGCAGGCGGCCCGCGCCGAACACCTCCAGCAGCGCTACGACGACGTCTGGCAGGGCCTGGAGCGGCACTTCCGTCCCTTGCACTGAACAGCCCCGACCGGTACGGATGGCCCGTGACCTCCTTCGCTCCGGACTCGATCGTCCTGAACCGCAAGCTGCCGCTCTGGTACCAGGTGTCGCAGTCACTGCGCGCCTCGATCCTCGGCCGCTCGCCCCAGGACCCGCTGCGCCTGCCCACCGAGGAGCAGCTGGCCGGGCACTACGGCGTGAGCGTGCTGACCATGCGGCAGGCGCTGAAGGAGCTGGAGGACGAGGGGCTCATCTCGCGCCACCGCCGACGCGGTACGTTCATCGAGCCGCACGCGCGCCGGGGCTCCCCGGTCCGCCTGCTCGGCTCGGTGGACGCGATCGTGGCCCAGCAGTCCGGCATGACGACCGCGCTGCTGGACCACGGCACCGCCCCGGTGCCGGCCGAACTCGCCGAGTTCTTCCCGGATCTGCCCGAGGTGGCGACGTACCACCGGCTGCGCAGCGACGAGAAGACCGGTGAGCCGACCAACCACGCCCGCAACTACGTGCGTCCCGAACTGGCCGCGCGCATGGACCTGGACGACCTGGTCCGGTGGCCCATGACCAAGGTGCTGCGGGACGTCGCCGGGGCGGACATCAGCCGCATCACGGACACGGTGGAGGCCCGCCTGGCCGACCCGGAGACCGCGAAACTGCTCCAAGTACCGCTGCTCAGCCCGATCCTGCACTACACGGGCATCACGTACGACGCCGGCGGGCGGCCCTTGGACGTGGCCGTCATCCAGTACCGGGGAGACCGCTTCTCCTTCACGGTGACCCTGGACGCGACCTGACCCGGGTGTCGGAGCCACACCGTACGATGCCCTGCGTGACGCACGACGACGCTCCGCTGCTGGCGGACCTCATGCCGTGGTCCGTCGCACCGCCGCGGCTAGGCCGGGGGTGGCCGGCGGGCCCCGACGCGGCGTCCCTGAAGGCCCGCTGGGACGCCCTGATGAAGGCCGAGGGACCCGACCGCGAGACCCTGTTCGAGCCGACCCGCTCCCGCACGCCGCACACGGCGGTCGGCCAGTTGCCCGGCCAGGCCGGCAGCGGCACTCAGAAGCTGGCGCGCGCCTCGGGGCCGTGCCCGGAGCCGGTGCGCGTGCTGTACGCCCCCTTCGACGAGCAGTGGCTGATCCCCGACCAGCGGCTGATCGACGCGGCCCGCCCGGAGCTGTGGCGGGTGGCGGACGAACGGCAGGTCTTCGTACTGGAGGCGCCCGAGGCCCCAGGAGGTGTCCGCGAAGTCCCGCCTGCCCCACGCCTGCTCGTCACCTCACTGCTCCCGCTGCTCCGCTCCGGCCGGATCCGCCCGCTGTTCCGGCGGCCGGACGGGCAGGAGCCGAACCTGGCCCCCGGCCTGCTCGCTCACCTGGCCACTCGCCTGGGCAGCTCCCCCACACCGCTGGACGTACTGGCCTGGATCACGGCGACGGCCCGCCCGGGCCTGTCCGTCCCCCTCACCGGGGACGCCGACGCCTGGGCGCGAGGCCTGGAGCTGGGCCACCGGCTGCTGTGGCTGATGCGCCGCGACGGCGAACGCCCCAAGCTCCCCGGCGGCCGCCGCCCCTACGTCCGCGCCCCGCTGCCCTCCCGCCCCCTGACCCTGCGCTACGACAGGGACGAGGAGGCCCTCCTGCTGGACGAGGGCCGCATCTCCCCGGTGCCGCCGGAGGCCTGGGACTTCGAGGTGGGCGGGGTGCGCGTCCTGGAACAGTGGTTCACGGCACGCGTCACCGAGGCGGAGCCGGGCACACTCGCCGCGATCCGCCCCGCCACATGGCCCCAGACCTGGACGTCGGAGCTGCTGGAACTGATCACGGTCCTGGCCCTGCTGTCCGAACTCCGCCCGCTGGACGAACCGACGATCCCCGACCCGATCACGACGACCGAGCTGCGCGAGGCCGGCGTCCTCCCGGTACCGGCGCCGGCCCGCCGCCCGGCCTCGGTGCTGGGCGGCCCCGAGGAGGGCCCGGAGGGGCAGCTCGCGTTGCTCTAGCGCAGGTCGGGATCGGCTCCAGGGCAGGCCGGGATCGGCTCTAGCGCAGGTCGGGGTCGTAGGCGTCCAGCACGCGTTCGAGGGCCCGTCTGAACACCGCCTCCAGATCGACCGGCCCGCTCTGCTCCATGAAGGCCGCGGCCAGTCGCGGATACGCGCCGGTGGCCACCTGGCTGCCCAGATACGCCATCCGGACCGCGTTCTCCTCCTCCACGGACCACGGCATGGAGCGGGTGCGTTCGACGGTGGCGATGTCGTTCGCGGCGTATGTCGTCACGACACCATTGAGCAGGGCGATCAGCTCCGTCTTCGTGCCGGCCGGGACGTCGAGCGGTTCGAGGCAGGCCAAGCAGTGCTCTAGGTAGCGCAGGGTGTTGGGGCTGAAGCCGAACATCCCCGACATCAGGCGCGGTACCCAGGTGTGGCGGTACATGATGGCCCGCGTCTCCTCCGCGTTGCGGAGCATGTCGGCACGCCAGTCGCCCGTGGGTTCGAACAATTCGTGCTCGGCGCCGACGGCGTCCACCATCAGCTCGTACAGGTCCTCCTTGCGCGGGACGTAGTTGTACAGCGACATCGTGCCGCAGCCCAGCTCCGCCGCGACATGCCGCATGGACACCGCATCCAGGCCCTCCGCGTCGGCGATCCGCACCGCCGCCGCCGCGATGTCGGCGCGGGTGAACGCCGGTTTCGGCCCACGGCCGGTGCGCTCGGGGCGCGCCCAGATCACTTCGGGTACGGCCGCTCGGCCCGCCATCGGTCATCACCTCGGCCTCCATCCTAGTTACGTACACCGTACGTAGTGCGCTATGGTCATGCCATGACTTCTACGTACGCTGTACTTAGTGAGGGTCTGGAGAAGCGGTTCGGGGAGGTCCGCGCCCTGCGCGGGCTGGATCTCGCGGTGGCCGAGGGGACGGTGTGCGGGGTCCTCGGGCCGAACGGGGCGGGCAAGACCACGGCCATACGGCTGCTGACCACGCTGCTGCGGCCGGACGCGGGCTCCGCGCGGGTCGCCGGGCACGACCTCGCCCGGGAGGCCGCCGCCGTGCGGAGCCGGATCAGTGTCACCGGGCAGGACACGTCGATCGACGGGGACCTCACCGGACGTCAGAACCTGCTGCTGTTCGGCCGGCTGCACCGGGTGCGCGGTCCTGCCGGCCGGACCACCGAACTCCTCGACCGCTTCGGGCTGGCCGAGGCCGCCGACCGGCCCGCCTCCACCTACTCCGGCGGCATGCGGCGCCGGCTGGACCTGGCGGCGAGCCTGATCCGCCGCCCCGAGGTGCTCTTCCTGGACGAGCCGACGACCGGCCTCGACCCGTCCAGCCGCAACCTCATCTGGGACGCGGTGCGCGACCTGACCGCCGAGGGCACGACCGTGCTCCTCACCACCCAGTACCTGGAGGAGGCCGACCAACTTGCCGACGACATCGCCCTGGTGGACCGGGGCCGGGTCGCGCACACCGGGTCGCCGGCGCAGCTCAAGGCGCTCGTCGGGGCGCACGCCGAGGTCGTCGTGCCGGATACGGACGCGCTCACGAAGGCGGCGGCCGTCCTCGACCGGCTCACCGGCGCGCAGCCGTCGTTCGACCACGAGCGGAACGCCGTCGGCGCGGTCGCCAAGGACCCGACGCTCACCCTCCCGCTGCTCGTTCGCACGCTGGACTCGGCGGGCGTGCCGCTGCTCGACGTGAGCCTGCGGCCACCGACCCTCGACGACGTCTTCCTGCGCCTCACGGACACCACGACCACCACCACGACTGACGAGAAGGAGCGTGCCGCATGAGCATGCTGGCCTACGACGGGGCCGCGATGCTGGGCCGCCAGCTGCTGCGGATGCGGAACAACCCGGGGCTGCTGATCCTCACTCAGACGATGCCGGTCAGCATGCTGCTGTTCTTCGGCTACGTCTTCGGCAGCGCCCTGGCGATGCCGGGCGAGGCGTACCGGTCGTTCCTCGTGCCGGGCCTGCTGGTGGCGACCGCCGCGGGCGGGATCATGACCGGCATGTTCCAGGCGGCCGGGGACACACACCGGGGCGTGACGAACCGCTTCCGTACGCTGCCGATGAGCCGGGCGGCCGTACCGCTGGGGCAGGCCGCCGCGGACGTGGTGGCCACGGCCGTCGGGACGGTGCCGTTCCTGCTGGTGGGGCTCGCGGTGGGCTGGCGGGTCGAGGGCGGTCCGCTCGAAGCGGCGGGGGCCGTCGGGCTGTTGATGCTGTTCCGCTTCGCCTGCACCTGGGCCGGGATCTACCTCGGCCTGCTCACCCGGAACGAGGAGGCGGCCGGTCAGCTGGGCGGGGCGACGTTCCTGCTGCCTCTGCTGTCCAGCGCGTACATCCCGACGAGCGGGCTGCCGGGGTGGCTGCGGACGGTCGCCGAGTGGAATCCGATCAGCGCGGTGGCGACGGCCCTGCGGGACCTGTTCGGCAACGCGCCCGTGCCCGACGGGTCGGCCTGGCCGGTGGCCCACCCCGTCGCGGGGTCGCTGGTGTGGTGCGCCGTGCTGCTCGGGGTGTTCGTGCCGCTGGCCGTGCGTCAGTACGCGCACGGGGAGCGGTGAAGGCGCGGCCGGAACACCGAAGCCGGACGACGCCCCCGGTCACTGCCGGGCGGGGATGAGGCACCGACTGGGGGCGGGCCGCGCTCGGGTACAGACCTGGCGCTGCTGCGTGCCGTGGGGATGACGGACGACGAGTGCGCAGCGTTGCGCCAGGGGCGGTGTGACCGCCCGAGCGCGGGCCCCTACCTGCCGCCGAACAGCGAGCGGCGCAGACGGCGCAGCGGTGCGAAGAGCGAGACGCGGCGCACGCGCGCTCCCCTGCCGCTGCGGTCCTGCGGTTGACGCGCGGTCAGTTCACGCATCAGCGAGGTCGCCTCGACCGTCTCCCGCTGCGGGACGGCAGGGCCGCCCAGCACCGAGAGGTGGCGGTCGAGGCGCGAACTGGTCGCGCTGCTCCCGCAGGTGATCGCAGGGACCCTCGCCCTGCTGCGCACTGTTATCTGTTCCATGTCACTCCCCACCCGTACGAGTCCACCCGGCCCGGGCAGGTTAACCCTATCGCCCCGTCCGGGCACTCGTGTATCGCGGTCACAGGATTCACCTTCCCCATAAGGGGGTTGACGATGTATCTCCGATTACTCTCCGAATCCGACAGATTTCAGGGCGAGTTGGACGATCGGCTGGCTGGTGGGCTGCGGCGATCCGCCGTCGGGCTCGACGGTTACGGCCAGTGACGTCGCGGAGGCGCCGAGACCCGTCGCGACCAGGGGCGTGTCGCCCTCGAAGAGGCCCAGGGAGCGTGGTTGCGCGCCCGGGCGCATGAGCCACAACTGGTGCACTCGGCCGCCCGGCGGGGCACCGTATCCGCCGAGGGTGACCACCGCGCTCCCCTCCGTGGCGGAAGCGATCACTCCGATGGTTCGGCCCCGCCCGTCCCGGCCGCTGCTCGCACGGGCGTCCGGAGCCGCGAGAACGTGGGCGATCTCACGTGACCGGTCCCGCTCGGCGGTCAGCTGGTCCTGCGTCCGGTTCGCCTGCACCGCGAACAGCGAGGCGACGACGAGGGCCGCTGCGGCGGTGGCCGTGGCGAAGGGCACGAACAGCGGGATCCGGCGCCGCTCCCGCTGCCGCGGCGGCGGCTGGGTCCCCCACACGTGCGGCGGCAGCTGCGGCGCACGCGCGCGTGCCGGCTCGCGTGCCGTGTTCTGCGGCGCCGGGTCCTGCGGAGTCGTCCGTACGGCGGCCATGACTCGGTCGCGCAGGGCGGCGGGGGGCGGGGCGGCCGCGGACCAGGCGAGCCGGACGGCGTCCTCGGACAGGGCGCGCACCTCGGCGGCGCAGCGGCCGCAGTCCCTCAGGTGCTTCTCGAAACGGACCCGCTCCGGGGGTTCCAGGGCGTCGAGCGCGTAGGGCGCGGCGAGCGAGTGCGGGTCCTCGCGGCGGAAGAGACTCATGCCACGCCTCCCAGGCACTCGCGCATCCGGGTCAGCCCGTCGCGCATCCGCGTCTTGACGGTGCCCAGCGGCAGGGACAGCCGCTCGGCCACCTCACGGTAGGTGTAGCCCTCGTAGTAGGCGAGGGTGACTGACTGGCGCTGGAGGTCGGTGAGGCGGTCCAGGCAGACCCGTACCCACTCGCGTTCGAGTCCCGCCTCGACCTCCTCGGTGACCTGGTCGAAGGCCGGGTGGTGGGCCCGCCAGGCCTCCCGCTGCTCACGCTCGCCGGCCGCGCGGGCGCTGCGCACCCGGTCGACGGCACGGCGGTGGGCGAGGGTGAGGATCCACGACATCGCGCTGCCCCGGCCCGGGTCGAACTTCGCTGCCGAGCGCCACAGTTCGAGCAGCACCTCCTGAGCCACCTCCTCCGACTGGGCGGGGTCGCGCACCACTCGCCGTACGAGCCCGAACACCGGGCCGGACACCAGCCCGTACAGGTCCTCGAAGGCCTTCTGATCGCCACGCGCCACGAGCAGCAGCAGCTCGTCCGCCTCCACTCGGTCCCCCTCTCCCAGGCCGCATCGGGCCTGTCCCCTCACACGAGCCATTCGCAACGCACGCACCTCCGGATGGGGTTACGGATCAGCGCGCCGAAAACGCGGGTCGCCCGGCGATGAGACAACTTTCCCCACGCGCCGTAAGAACGTTTGAGATTCGACCAATCCGCTTCGCCGACCGCTCCGAATGGCGTGTGTCAGGCAAGTTGGCACTGAGGACGGACGGCATGACACCTTTCTCCAGGACCGGTGCGGGACGCAGGAGCATCGCGACCGCGATCTGTGGTGCGCTGGCCGCCGGCGGGCTCGCAGCCGCCGGTGTGACCGCGCTGGAACCTGAGGCGGCCTCCGCCTCCAGTCACCGCGAAGCCCCCCTGATTTCGGGGACCCCGCAGTACGACAACACCGACGTGTACGCGTTCGTCAGCCCGGACAAGCCGGACACGACGACCATCGTCGCGAACTGGATCCCCTTCGAGGAACCCGCCGGCGGGCCCAACTTCTTCACGTTCGCCGAGGACGCCCAGTACGACCTGCGCATCGACAGCAACGGTGACGCGAAGGAAGACCTGCTGTTCCGGTACACGTTCAAGACGCGCACGAAGAACGACAAGACGTTCCTGTACAACACGGGTCCGGTCGAGAGCCTCGACGACCCCGACCTCAACATCACGCAGACGTACGACCTCGAACTGATCAAGCTGCGCGATCTGAAGGCGGTGTCGAAGACCAAGGTCGCCGACGACGTGCCGGTGGCGCCGTCGAACGTCGGCAAGGCGTCGATGCCGGACTACAACACCCTGCGCAAGCAGGCGATCCACAAGCTCGCCGGGGGTGCCCAGACGTTCGCCGGGCAGGCCGACGACCCGTTCTTCCTGGACCTCAGGGTCTTCGACCTGCTGTACGGCGGGAACCTCTCCGAGGTCGGCAACGACACGCTCAAGGGCTACAACGTCAACACGATCGCCCTCCAGGTCCCCAACAGCTTCATCACCCAGTCGCACGACCAGCCGGTCGTCGGCATCTGGTCGACGACGCAGCGCAAGAACGCCCAGGGCTACTTCGCGCAGGTCTCGCGCCTCGGCAACCCGCTGGTCAACGAGGTCGTCAACCCGCTGAAGGACAAGGACAAGTTCAACGCGTCCGCGCCGCGGGACGACGCCCAGTTCCTGAAGAACGTCACCAACCCGGAGCTGCCCAAGCTCATCGAGGCGATCTACAAGATCCCGGCGCCCGCCGAGCCGCGCAACGACCTGGTCGACGTCTTCCTCAAGGGCGTCAAGGACCTCAACCAGCCGCCGCACGTGACGCCGTCGGAGCAGCTGCGTCTCAACACCTCCATCAAGCCGGCCGCCGAGCCCAAGCGGCTGGGTGTCCTGGACGGCGACAACGCGGGCTTCCCGAACGGCCGGCGCCTGACGGACGACGTGATCGACGCCTCGCTCCAGGTCGTCGAGGGCGAGCTGCTCGGCGCGAAGAACGACCTGGGTGACGCGGTCGACAAGAACGACAAGAAGTTCGAGAAGGCCTTCCCCTACGTCGCGCTGCCGACGGAGGGCTCGCGCGGCCCGCTCGCCAAGGGCGTGGACGGCGGCAACGACGTCCGCAGCCAGCTCGGCGACGCGCTCCAGCCGGCCGGCGCCCAGGGCTCGGACGACATGCGCCTGATCGCCGCGTCCGCCGGGGCCGGGGCGGGCGGCATCGTCCTGATCGGAGCGGCCCTCATGTGGTGGCGCCGCATGCGGAACCGGGCGTACTGACCCGCTCCGCTCCCACCGACCGGCGCGGCCCGTTCCCCACCCCCCACACACGGGCCGCGCCTCTCCCTCACCACACCCGCACACGCACAGCCGACTGAGGAGAGGTCATGCCTCCGCGTACGACGGACAGCGCACCGGAGAGGCGCGACGACGACCAGCGCCCCGACCAGGAGACCGACGGAGAGCGGTCGGTGGGGCGGGGTCAGGGGCAGGCCGACCCGGGCACCGCCGCCGGGGCGGAAGCGGGGCGGGGCGGGGGCACGGCTACCGAAGCGGGCGACGGGCTGCGCCCGGACTCAGCCGCCGGGGCAGAAGGCGGGACAGGGGGTGGGCACGACACCCGAGATGCCGACACTCCCGGCACGGAGGCTCGTGCCGCGAACGGCACCGGCACCGGCACCGGCACCGGTGTCGAAAGCACGCCCGACACCCGGGACCATCCCCGCGCCGAGACCGGATCCGGCGAAGGCGAGCCTGACGGGCACGGCGGTTCCGACCCTCGCCCCAGAAACGAGGACAACGCCGACGCCGAAAGCGCGACCCGTCCCCAGGCTCCCTCCGGGAGCCACGCCGGTGTCGGCGAGCGCGTGGCCGCGGTGCGGCGGGCCGCTGATGGCGGGCGGCGCTGGCGGGCCGCGCATCTGGCCGGGTGTGCCGCGCTGCTGGCCGTCGCGCTGACGGGTGGGGCCGTCGCCTTCGGGGACGTGGGGGACGGCCGCGCGGGGGCCGGGGTCGAGGCCGTGTCCGCGGGTGGGGCGCCGGCCGCCGGCGTGCTGGCCCGCGGTGATCTCGACTCGGGGATCGAGTCCCTCCAGAAGCATCTTCGCGCCCAGCCCAGGGACTTCGGCAGCTGGGCCACCCTCGGGACCGCCTACGTCGAACAGGCCCGGACGAAGGGCGACCCCTCGCGCTATCCGCAGGCCGAGCGGGCGCTGAAGCGGTCCCTGGAGCTGGACCCGGGCAACGACCAGGCTCTCGCCGGCCGTGCCGCCCTCGCAGCCGCCCGGCACGACTTCACCGCCGCGCTGAAGGACGCCGACCGGGCCCTGAAGCAGAACCCCTACAGCGAACGCGCCCTGTGTACCCGTATCGACGCCCTCGTCGAACTCGGCCGCTACGAGGACGCCGCCGAGGCCGCCCGCACCGCCGACGGCAGGCGGCCCGGGGTGCCCGTCTTCACGCGGTACGCGTACGTGAAGGAGCTGCGCGGCGACGTACGTACGGCGCGTGACGTGCTGGAGCGCGCCCTGGAAGCCGCCGACTCGCCCGCCGACATCGCGTACGTCGCCACCGCCCTCGGACAACTCGCCTGGAACCAGGGCGAGTACAAGACGGCCCTCGACCACTACGCCCGTGCCCTCGCCGCCGACGAGGACTACCTCCCCGCCCTGGAGGGCCGCGCCCGCGCCCAGGCCGCGAAGGGTGACCGGGCGGCCGCCGTCGAGGGACTGGAACAGGTCGTCGCCCGCTTCCCGCTGCCCGGCCCGCTCGTCGCCCTCGGCGAGCTGTACGAGGAACGCGGCGCCGACGGCGACCGGGCGAAGGCCGGCGACCAGTACGCCCTCGTCGACGCCTGGACGTCCCTGGCCCGCGCGGGCGGCGTCAACGCCGACCTCGACTCGGCCATGGCCGCCGCCGACCACGGCGACAAGAAGGAGGCCCTGCGCGCCGCCCGCGCCGAGTGGAACCGCCGGCACAGCGTGCACACCGCCGACGCCCTCGCCTGGGCCCTGCACGTCAACGGCCGCGACGAGGAGGCCCTGCCCTACGCCCGCCGCGCCACCGCCACCGGCTACCGCAACGCCGGCTTCCTCTACCACCGCGGCATCATCGAACGCGCCACCGGGAACGACCGCGAGGCCCGCGACCACCTGAAGGCCGCGCTCGACCTGAACCCCGGCTTCTCGCCGCTCGGCGCCCGCGAGGCCCGTACCGCGCTCAAGGACTTGGAGGGGACCCGGTGACCCCGTGCCGCCTGTTCGCGTCCGGCGCCGCCGTCCTCACGGCCGCCTGCGCGCTCACCCTGCTGCCGGCCGGCGCGGCGAGCGCCCACCCGCTGGGCAACTTCACCGTCAACCGCTACGACGGTCTGGTCGCCGCCCCCGGCCAACTCCGGGTCCACCACGTCGAGGACCTCGCCGAGATCCCGGCGACCCAGGCGGGACCGGACATCGAGCGGCTGGGCATCACCCTGTGGGCCCGCGAGCGGTGCGCCGCGGCCGCCGCCGACAGCAAGGTCACCGTCGACGGCCGCGGCACCCCGCTCACCGCCGAGCGCAGCCACGCGCGCGTGCGGCCCGGGCAGGCGGGGCTCGACACCCTCCGCGTGGAATGCGAACTGACCGCTCCCCTGCCGTCCGGCACGTCGGACAAGGAGACCGTGTCACTCGGCTTCCGTGGCGCGGGCGCCGCCTCGGGCCCGGGCTGGCGGGAGATCACGGCGCGGGGCGACCGTATGACGCTCACCGAGTCGGATGTACCGGAGAAGTCGATATCGGCCGAACTGACCCGCTACCCCGAGGAGTTGCTCTCCTCCCCGGCCGACACCGCGGCCGCCTCCCTGCGCGTGCGCCCCGGTGGTGCGGCCCTGGCCGAGGAGGAGTCGGACGCCCCCGCCGCCTCCGTGCTGCCGCGTGGCGCCGACCGCTGGACGCGGGCCCTGGACGACCTGGTCGCCCGGCACGACCTCACTGCGGGTTTCGCCGCGCTGGCCCTGCTCATCGCAGTCGTCCTCGGCGCGATGCACGCGCTCGCCCCGGGCCACGGCAAGACCATCATGGCCGCCACGGCGGCGGCCCGGGGCGGCCAGGCCCGGATGAAGGACGTCCTGCCCATGGCCGCCTCGGTGACGGTCACCCACACCCTGGGCGTGGTCGCCCTGGGCCTCCTGGTCACGGCCGGTTCGGCGGCGGCCCCCTCGGTGATCGCCTGGCTCGGCGTCGCCAGCGGGATCCTGGTGACTTTGGCGGGCGCGAGCCTGGTCCGCCGCGCCCTGCGCAACCGCGCGCACACCCACCACCACGGCGGCCATGGCGGCCATGGCGGCCATGGCGGCCACACACACGACGACGAGAGCCACAGCCACACGCACGACGACGACCGCCACCAAGACCACGGCCATCATCACGACCACGACCACCCGCACGACCACACCCACCCCCACCCCCACTCCCACTCCCACACGATCGAGCACACCCACGGCGGGTTCACCCACTCCCACCCCGTCGCCCCCACCCTCCGCGGCACGATCCTCATGGGCTTCGCGGGCGGGCTCGTGCCCAGCCCGTCCGCGGTGGTGGTGCTCGTCGGTGCCGCCGCCCTCGGGCAGGCCTGGTTCGGCCTGCTGCTCGTCGTCGCGTACGGCGTCGGGCTCGCGCTCACCCTCACGGCCGCCGGATACGCCGTCGTCAAGGCGGGCAGCGGCATGACCCGGCTCCTGGACCGGCGCCCCCGCTGGACGGCGGGCCCGCTGGCGACCCTGGTGCGCCGGACCGCCCCGCTCGGCTCGGCGTTCGCCGTGGTGGCACTCGGGGCCGGACTGGTGTTCAAGGGGGCGGCATCCGCGCTGGGCTGAGTTACGTTCGTGAGGAGATCCGACGTCATGGGGAAAACAGACCTCGTGGAGATTTCGCCCGGCTGCGAATGGGGGCACCGTGTCCGAAGAACCGGGCCATGAGCGTGTGATCGCGGGCCGCTACCGGCTCCTGGCACCGCTCGGCGAGGGCGGTATGGGGACGGTGTGGCGCGCCCGCGACGAGGTGCTGCACCGCGAGGTCGCCGTCAAGGAGGTGCGCGCCCCGGCCGGGCTGGGGGGCGACGACGTGGGGCGGATGTACGCCCGGCTGGAGCGGGAGGCGTGGGCGGCGGCCCGCGTCGCCAACCGGAACGTGGTGACGGTGTACGACGTGGCGACGGACGGCGGCCGGCCGTGGATCGTCATGGAACTGGTCCGTGGGCTGTCCCTGTCGGAGGTCCTGGACGCCGAGGGCCCGATGCCGCCGCAGCGTGCCGCGCACATCGGCGCCGAGGTGCTGGCCGCGCTGCGGGCCGCGCACGAGGCCGGGGTGCTGCACCGGGACGTGAAACCGGCCAATGTGCTGATCTCGAACGACGGCCGGATCGTGCTCACCGACTTCGGGATCGCCATGGTCGAGGGCAGCTCCGCGCTGACGATGACCGGGGAGGTCATCGGCTCGCCCGAGTTCCTCGCCCCGGAGCGGGCACTCGGCCGCACGCCGGGCCCGGAGTCCGACCTGTGGTCGCTCGGTGTGCTGCTGTACGCGGCGGTCGAGGGCCACTCCCCCTTCCGCCAGGACACCCCGCTGAGCACGCTGCGCGCGATCGTCGACGAGGAGCTGCCGCCGCCGCGCCGGGCCGGGCCGCTGGCCCCGGTCATCGAGGGGCTGCTGCGCAAGGATCCCGCACAGCGGCTGCCGGCCGAGCGGGCCGAGCAGGACCTGCGGGTCATCGCCGCGGGCGGCTCACCGCGCGCGGACACCGTACGGGCGGTGCCGTATCCGCCGACGGTGGCGGCCCACCCCGAGCCCTCTCCCACGCCCCCGATGCCCTTCCCGGGGCAGTCGGCGGCGTCCGGTTCCGGTGCGACGACGACGGCGACACGTCAGGACCGCGACCGCCGGGCCGGCCGGGTGCTGGTCGCGGGCGTGGTCGTGCTGGCGCTCGCGGTGGGCGGGCTGACGTACGCGCTGCTGAACCGCGGGGACGGCGACGCGAACGGCGACCGGGGTGCCGGTGCGAGTGCGCCCGCCGAGACCAGGGATCCGCCGCGGAACACCGGGAACGGGAAGTCCAGCCCTTCCCCGACGCCCAGCGAGAGCGAGAGCGAGGAGAGCAGTCCGCCGCCGCAGTCGGTGCGGGTCGGCCTGGAAGGCACGCGCACGGACTACTCGGGCCCCTGTCCGCCGCCGAACGCTCAGGCGCCGAGGTTCACGGCGACGTTCACGGTGGGGCGGCTGCCGGCCGAGGTGCGCTACCGCTGGGTGACGCAGGACGGCTCGGTGCTCGACGGAGGCTGGAAGACGCTGTCGTTCCCGGAGGGCGACGGCCGTACGAAGCAGGACGCGGTGACCGTGACGACGGACGCGGAGACCGGGACGTTCGAGAACGAGATAGGTGTCGAGGTGCGGGAGCCGGTGCGGACGACGTCCGAGTCGGTGCCGTTCTCGATCAGCTGCGAGACGGAGACCCCGACGGGCGAGGTCTCCCCTTCTCCTTCGGACACGGGTCCGGACGGGGGTTCGGACACGGAGTCGGACCCGGACTCCGGCTGAACGGTCAGTCGTTGGCGTTGAGCACGGGCAGGTAGCCGCCCGACTGGCCGGGCGCCTTCGGGTGGTAGGACTCGCCGATGTTGAGCCAGTTGACGCTGTGCAGCCAGGAGTCGCCGGAGCAGATCTCGTGGCCGGTGAAGGTCGGTCGTACGTCGCCGAAGGTGAAGCCGTGGTTCGCGGCGCGCTTGGCGATGGCGGTGTTGAGGTGGTCGGAGGCGTCGTTGATTGCCTTGCGCTTGGCCTCGGAGAGGCCGAGGCAGGTGGCGCCGAGCCTGTAGAAGCGGGGATAGCCGAGCACGACGACATGGGCGTTGGGTGCCTTGGAGCGGATCGCCGAGTACACGCTGTCGAGTCTGCCGGGCAGCGTGGAGTCGACGTACGCCCGTGCGGTGTTGATGCGGGAGATGCAGGCGCTGTCGGACTGGGTCACACAGGTCGTCATGACGTCGGCGAATCCGGCGTCGTTGCCGCCGACGCTGATGGAGACGAGGCCGGTGCTACTGCCGAGCGGGCCGAGCTGTCCGGACAGAACATCACCCGTTCGGGCGCCGGAGCAGGCCGTGAAATGGAAGGTGGAGGGTGAGTGGGCGGCGGCCCAGAGGTAGGGGTAGGCCTTCGTGCTGCGCTTGCAGTCGCCGCTTGAGCTGATGTAGCTGCCGGCGCCCACTCCGGAGGAGTAGGAGTCACCGAGCGCTGCATAGCCGCCCGTTGGGGCGAGTGAGGACGCCTGCGCCGTGGCTGCCCCGGTGAGGGCGGTGCCGGCGGCGAGGAGGAGCGAGCTCACGAAGACGACAATTCGGGAACGTCTCATGGAACCTCCCTTAGCAGGATCTCTGCCACAACTGTCGTAGCAGCTACGCGTGTTGACAGGAAGTGTCCATGCCAAGCCTTTTCGGCCTTTTCCGGGGCGTGCACGGCGTGTTCACCTCACGTCTTGTTACGCATTCGACACCTCCTGTTACGTGCTCATGACAGATTTGTTGACTAGTGCTCAACTCCCTTGTTCTACGCCGGTAGATGGTCGACGCTTTATCCGGCCGAGGGCGGAACGCGACGCTCCCGGCCGTGTGCGCGAGCACGCGCACATCCCCCACATGACGCGCGCCCCATCCAGGCGCGCGCCGCCTAGAGGAGGACTCCCTCGAATGGCACAACTGCGTAGCAAGAGACTCGGGTTCGCCGCGATCACCCTGTCGGCGACCGCCGCCCTCGTGGGCGGGCTCACCGCCCTCCCCGCCCAGGCCGCCGCTCCCGCCGAGGGCCGGGTGCTCGCCGCGGACTCCCCGGCCGCGATCAAGGACAGCTACATCGTCACGCTCAAGAAGAGCGCGGGCGTGAAGGCGTCCTCGGCCGCGGGCAAGGACCTCGTCGAGGAGTACGGCGGGTCCGTGCGCAAGACGTTCGGCAAGGCACTGAACGGCTACTCCGCCACCCTCTCCGCCACCGAGGCCAGGCGCCTCGCCGCCGACCCGGCGGTGGCCTCGGTCGAGCAGAACCAGCGCGTGCAGCTCTCCGCCACCCAGACCAACGCCCCGTGGGGTCTGGACCGCATCGACCAGACCTCGCTCCCGCTCTCCGGCAGCTACACCTACCCGGACAGCGCGGGCAGCGGCGTGACGGTCTATGTGATCGACACCGGTGTGCGCATCACCCACCAGCAGATCAGCGGCCGTGCCGCGCACGGTTACGACGCCGTCGACGGCGACAACAACGCCTCCGACGGCAACGGTCACGGCACCCACGTGGCCACCACGATCGCGGGCTCGACCTACGGCGTCGCCAAGAAGGCGAAAATCGTAGGGGTGCGGGTGCTGAACAACAGCGGCTCCGGCACCACGGCCGGTGTGATCGCGGGCGTCGACTGGGTGACGAAGAACCACTCCGGCCCCTCGGTCGCCAACATGTCCCTCGGCGGCGGCGCCTCCACCGCCCTGGACACGGCGGTCCGCAACTCCATAGCCAGCGGCGTCACCTACGCCGTCGCCGCGGGCAACAGCAGCACCACCGCCTCCTCGTCCTCCCCGGCCCGGGTCGCCGAGGCGATCACGGTCGGCGCCACCACCCGCACCGACGCCAAGGCGAGCTACTCCAACTACGGCTCGGCCCTGGACATCTTCGCGCCCGGCTCCTCCATCACGGCCGGCTGGCACACCAGCGACACCGCGACCAACACCATCTCCGGCACCTCGATGGCGGCCCCGCACGTCGCGGGCGCGGCGGCGGTCTACCTGGCGGGCCACACCTCCTCCACCCCGGCCCAGGTCGCGTCGGCCCTGGTCGGCGGCGCCACCACCGGCAAGGTCACCAGCGCGGGTTCGGGTTCGCCGAACCGCCTGCTGAAGCTCGTTCCGTAACCGGAACGGACACCAGCACCTGAACAACCGTTCCCCGGAGGCTCGACACGCCTCCGGGGAACGGTTGTTTCCGTCACCGGAACCTTTCAACTTGCGACCCACGAAGCGCATCGCGCAACGGCCAAACCAACAAAAACGTGAGGGGCCGTTCCAGGTCTTGCCATACGGGTTCAATCGTCAATACCGTCATACATCTCACCCGCATCGGTCCGTCAGTACGCGGCTCTAGGGGAGGGCTCAAGGACCGCGACGAACCGACGCGGGGCGCGGTAGGGGGGTGCCGTGCTCGGCGACCGCAACTGTCTCCGAGCCGTGCCGCGCGGTCGGCTGCCGTTTTTCGCTGTCGGCCAGCTTTGCCAGCTCACCCGGCGTGCCCGAAGTTCCATCTCGGTGTGCCACGGGTGAGAACCCCCCTTTCGAACCGGATTGGATCCGGACTGCCCTGGGGGGGCGGTCCACCGGACGAGAGGGACCAGACTCATGAGCTCAGTTCTGCAGCCGGCCGCGGCGGAGCAGCATCCGCCGACCGCCGGGAAGTACCGGCCCATCTCCTCTCACCTGGCCATAGCGCCACCCGTGAGCGTGGTCATCCCGGCCATGAACGAGGCGGAGAACCTTCCGTACGTCTTCAAGACCCTGCCCGACTGGATCCACGAAGTGGTCCTGGTCGACGGCAATTCCACCGACGGCACCGTCCAGGTGGCCCGCGAGCTGTGGCCCGACGTCAAGGTCGTCGAGCAGCGGGGCAAGGGCAAGGGCGACGCCCTGATCACCGGGTTCCAGGCGTGCACCGGCGACATCATCGTGATGGTCGACGCGGACGGCTCGGCGGACGGCAACGAGATCGTGTCGTACGTCTCCGCCCTGGTCTCCGGCGCGGACTTCGCCAAGGGCTCCCGCTTCGCCAACGGCGGCGGCACGGACGACATGACCTTCATCCGCAAGCTCGGCAACTGGGCGCTGTGCACGGTCGTCAACCGCAAGTTCGGCGCCCGCTACACCGACCTGTGCTACGGCTACAACGCGTTCTGGCGGCACTGCCTCGACAAGATCGACCTCGACTGCACCGGCTTCGAGGTCGAGACCCTGATGAACATCCGGGTGGTCAAGGCCGGGCTCAAGGTGCAGGAGATCCCGAGCCACGAGTACCTGCGCATCCACGGCACCAGCAACCTGCGGGCCGTGCGCGACGGGCTGCGCGTGCTCAGGGTGATCCTCCAGGAGCGCTCCAACCGCCGGGCGCTGCGCCGCCGTTCGTCCCAGTCGCCGATGCTCGACTCGGTCCGGGGAGAGGTGTCTTGAGCGGTCCCGGCTTCTCCGTCGTGATCTGCGCGTACACCGAGGACCGCTGGGAGGACATCCTCGCGGCGGTCTCCTCGGTGCGGGCGCAGTCACGGCCCGCACTGGAGACGCTGCTGGTCGTCGAC
>NZ_DF968382.1:0-38242 GCF_001270025.1 Streptomyces azureus
GCCCAAGCCGGAGCGCGAGGCGCCCAAGGCGAAGTCGCAGGTGCCGCAGGAGTCCGGGCCCGCGGCGGCGCCGCGCGGGCCGGTCGGCGGCAGCGAGAAGGGGCCCGGACCGACGACGGCCGCCGGGCCCGGCGCCGCGCCGTCCGCCGGGCAGGCCGCGGTCAGCCCGGCGGCCGAACGGACCGAGGGCCCCGGCCAGCCGGCGGGGGCCGCAGCACCCCAGCCCGAGGCGTCACTCGAGAAGGACGGCGGGGGCTGCGCACCGCCCGAGCCCGCCGCGGAGAAGGACGACGGTGGGGGCAGCTGCGGGGGCGGCGGCGAAGCCGCGCCCGAGGAGAAGGAGCAGGAGCCTCCGGACGTCTCCGGTCAGGACCCGAAGGCCGCCGTCCAGACCGTGAGCAAGCTCGCGCCGGACCAAGCGGCCGCCGCCATGCCCGGCGTGGACCAGGCCGCGGACAAGAAGATCGGCGAGGAGCAGCAGCGCCTGGATGCCGCCCCGCCCACGCGGGAGCGGCCTTCGGGCGCGCCGCAGACCCGTTCGGCACCGCCCGAGGCGGCGCCCGCGGCGGCGCAGATCACCGGCAAGGTCGAGAAGATCGGCCCGAAGGACCAGGGCGACAAGCAGAAGGCCAAGGGCAGCGAGAAGGCCCAAGGGGCCACGCCGAGCGCCCCTCCGCCGCCGCCCCCGGCCGTGCCGACCGAGGGGCTCAGCCCGGAAGAGGCGCAGAGCGTGGAGGCGGCGGCCGACGCCGTGCCCACGCGCGACCCGGCCCTGGAGAACAAGACCGTCGGTCCCGCGCCCAAGATCCGACTCGAGGGCGCCAGCGACCCGACCCGCACGGACGACCAGCAGAAGGCCCTGAAGGAGAAGCAGTCCGATATCCAGGCGACCGGCCGTGAGGACGCGGCCAAGCCGATGGGCGAGGACCAGATCTTCCCCAACGCGCCGCAGGAGCAGCTCACCGGCAAGGCCTCCGGAGGCGCCGTCCGTGGCAAGGGCGGTGCTCTCAAGGCGATGTCGCCGCCGAAGGCCGGTGTCGGCAAGGTCGCCCAGGAGGAGAAGGGCGGCGACATCCGTGGCGCCGCCGGGCAGGCGCAGGGCGACCTGGCCGCCAAGGAGCAGGAGCAGCGGCAGGGCGAGCAACAGGCCAAGCAGGAGAAGCAGGCCGCGATCGACCGCGAGGTCGCGCAGAACACCGACAAGCAGACCGCCGAACGAGGCAAGGTCGCCCGCGAGACCCAGGCGCAGCGGGAGCAGTGGCGGGCCGAGCAGGACAAGCAGGTCGAGGACGCGGACAAGAAGTCCGAGGAAGAGCACACCACCAAGAACAAGGAGATCGTCAAGGCCCGCGACGACAAGGACAAGGAGATCGCCGACCGCAAGGACAAGGACAACGAGGCGATCGACAAGGAGCGGGAGAACGCCGAGAAGGAGGCCGAGAAGAAGAAGGAGGAGGAGAAGCCCGACGGCGGCTTCCTCGGCTGGGTCGCCGACAAGGTGGGCGACTTCTTCAAGGGCCTGCTCGAAGCGGTCACCAAGGTCTTCGAGGCGGCGCGGGCCGCGGTCAACGGGATCATCGACAAGTTCAAGGAGTGGGCCAACGCGGCGATCGACTTCGTCCGCGACCTGGCCATCACGGCGATCAACGCGCTCGCCGACGCACTGATCGCGATCGGCGACGTGCTGCTCGCGGCCTTCCCCGAACTGCGCGACAAGTTCCGCAAAGCGATCGAGGGCATGCGGGACGCGGCGATCGCCAAGGTCAACGAGCTGGCGGACGGCCTGAAGAAGGCGGTCAACGCACTGCTCGACGCCCTCGCGGCGGGCCTGAACGCCCTGTTGACCGTCCTGGAGGCGGGCCTCAAGGCGGTCATCAAGGTCTACCAGACGGTGATCGAGGGCGCGATCAAGTTCGCGCAGGCGGCGATCGAGGCGCTCGGCAAGTTCGCGGCCCTGGTGGCAGACATCGCCCCCGACCCGGGCGGCTGGATCTCCAAGGCGGGCAGCTCGGCGAAGACCGGCATCACGGACCACCTGTGGGGCGCCATCAAGGTGGCCGTGAAGCAGTGGTTCGACACCAAGGTCGAGGGCATCCTCGGCCTCGGCAAGGCCGTCATCAACGTCCTGGTCAAGGGCTGCGTCTCGATCAAGCAGATCGGCAAGATGGCCTGGGACGCGATCATCGCGTCTCTGCCGATGATGATCGCGTCCCTGGTCATCGAGAAGGTCGTCTCGATGATCGTCCCCGCGGCGGGTGCGATCCTGACGATCGTCCAGGGCCTGATGGCGGCCTGGCAGAGCATCAGCTCCATCCTGTCGGCCTTCTCGAAGTTCTGGGCGTACCTGAAGGCGGTCAAGGCGGGCCCGGCCGCGTGTCTGTTCGCCGAGGCGGTGGCCGCGGGCGTGGTCGCCCTGCTCGACTTCATCGCCAACTTCCTGATGATCCGCCTTTCGTCGGCGACGAAGGGTGTGGGCAAGCGGCTTCAGGTCATGGCCCAGAAGATCACGGACGGCCTGAAGCGGACCGGGAAGGGCGCGAAGCAGGCGGCGGGGGACGCGGTCAACAACGCGCGGGGCGCGCTGCGGAACGCGAACCAGAAGGTGGCGGAGCCTGGGGCGGCGCCGCCGAGGCCGAAGTCGGCCCCTTCACCTGGGCCGAAGGCACCGGTTAAGCCGAAGGACCACGCGACTCCGAAGTCGCCGGCGAAGCCGGACCCGACGCCGGCGAAGCCGAAGGACGGGGCGCAGGGGCCGGGCAAGGACAGGACCCCTGACAGGGATCAAGGGCCGGGCAAGGACAGGACACCTGACAGGGACGGGGGACCGTCGAGGGACAGGACACCCGAGCCCGCCTCCAAGAAGAAGAGAGAGATCGAGGGTCCCAAGCCGGCCAAGCCCAAGAAGCCCAAGTCCCCCACGGGCAAGGCCTTGGCGAAGGCCAAGAGCGCGGTCAAGTCCGCCCTGAAGAAGGTCGGCAACGCGGCGAAGACCCTCGGCAACAAGCTGAAGAAGTCCAAGCTCGGCAAGTCCCTCAAGAACAGCGCGGCGAAGCTCCGCGACCAGTTCAAGAAGAAGAAGGACCGCCTGAGGGACGACAAGAGGCGGCAGCAGGAGCAGAAGAGGCAGCAGCAAGACCAGCGGCGCAAGGACGAGAAGTCGAAGGAGTCGAAGGAGGCGCGGCTGCGCCAGATCGTCGCCCGAATGCGGCCCAAGGTCCACAGCATGCTGGCCAGGAACGTCCGGCCGACCGTTTTCAAGGGGGCGCTCGCCGGGTTGCGCACGTGGTACCGGCTCTCCGCACTGGATGCGCTCGGCACCAGTCCCGTGACGATCAAGGCGGCTCTCAACCCGACCGAGACCGTCGACGAAGGGGACAGGGCGAAGGTCGTCCTCGAGGTCGTGGGCAGTGACCCAGAGCGCAAGAGGCGACTCGAGGAAGCACTGAATGTCTCAGGCCTTGACGACTGGCTTCTGGTGGCCGAGGGGCTCGACAAGAAGGCCCTCGACAAGCTTCTGAAGGAACTGAATGAGGCGGCCGAGAAGAATGAGGACAACGACACACTGCAGATAATTCGAAAGGCCGAGGCGCACGTACAGAATTCCCTCCTGAACTGGGTGCGCCCCTGGAAGTCACGAGTCCGTGCGAAGCCGGGCGAGCGGGAAGAGCAGAAGTGGAAGGACCGGGAAGAAGCAGAGGCGCTCAGAGAGGTGAGCCGGGTATCGGCAATCCAGGACAAGAAACCCAGGCCCCAGAATCCTGATCTGGAGGAGCGGCAGATCACACTCCAGTGGGACCCGAGCATGGACCGGGTCGAGTTCGCGCGGAAGGCGCTGGCGCTCAAGCGGGCCGGAGCCAAGGGGAAGCTCGCTCGTACACCGACTGACAAGACAACTCGAAAGAAGAAGTCGAACGGCGAGAAGTACACGGAATCGGAAGCAGATCGAATAAGTCATCAGACCACTAAATTCAAGGAAGCGGTGCTCAGTAGAGCGCGCAAGGAGAATCGACGGACCACGAAATTCAAGACGACCGATACAGAAATTGAAGACATGCTTGACTCCATGCAGGTGGATCACGTCATCGACCTGCAGGCCGGCGGCATGGATACCTTCAAGAACCTTCGGCTCCTCGACCCAGTGACCAATAATCGCATGGGTCAACAGGTGAAAAATTCACCGCATCTAAACAAGTCGAAGGCGCCGTACGGGACTCTCTATACTGTGAGAATCTTCTGGGACTAACAGTCCTCGCTCGCTCACTTGGAAAGAAGGAAGACAGTGGTTGCACGCTGGCAATTGAATGAGGCGTTCGGGGAGGATGTGATCCACTTGAATCACGACCTCGCCGGAGAACTGGGGGTGCCACCCGTCGATCGCGGAATCCTTGCGTACGTCGGCCTGCCCAGGAAGGTTGCTGGACTCTTCACTGCCGAGACCGTGGGGTCGCCCGAGTTGTTCAGCGTGACCGCATTCGATCTGCCCGGTGGTCGTAAGGAGGCGATCTCTCTCGGCGGTCCTCCCGGTGACGACATGATGCGCTTTCAGCTCGATCTCCACGAAGGGTATGTCGTGCTTGTCTCATACCATGCCGACAAGCCGCAGGCTGAAATCGTGAACTCATCTCTTGATGAGTTCGTTGAATTTCTCTGCAGGTTCGCCGTGCGCGCCAAGGAGCTGCGTGATGCTTCTGCGGAGGAGACACGTGAGTACACGGAAGGATTCATCGAGGTCCTCAAGGAAATCGACCCGATTGCCTTTTCTCAGTCCGACAGTTGGTGGTCCATGGTTACCGACGAAATGAAAGGCTGAGGGATGTCCCTATGACCCGCTACGCAGACATCCCCAAACCCATCCGCTCCGGCCTGGTCGTAGTAAACCCAGACACCGGCACCCCCCAACGCATCATCATCCTCCAGTTCAACCCCGACACCCTGGAGCGCTCCCTCGCCCCCCAGACCGCCGGCGGCCAGAACGCCGAAGGAGGCGGGGCTGGTGGAGGGGACCGCAACGAGGCCCTACGCCTCAAGGGCCCCGCCGAGGAGACCTGGAAGTTCACCGCCGAGATCGACGCCACCGATCAGCTGGAGATCCCCGCTCCCGACGGGATCCACCCCCAACTCGCCACGCTGGAAATGCTGGTGCAGCCCACCACCGCCCAACTCCGTGACGCGGCGCGGCAGACCCAGAAGGGCACCATCGAGATCACCCCGATCGAGATGCCGCTGACCCTGTTCACGTGGGGGAGCAAACGCGTCATGCCCGTGCGGCTCACCGAGCTGTCGATCAACGAGTCCGCGTTCGACGTCAACCTCAATCCGATCCGGGCGAGCCTGAGCATCGGGCTCAAGGTGCTCAGCGTGAGCGACCTGCCGGCCGGGCACCGCGGTGCCGATCTGTACATGGCGCATCTCGCGCAGAAGGAACGGCTCGCCGCGGCCGCCCGCGGCGGAAGCCTCGGAGCCATCGGACTCAACGGACGCGACACCATGACCTTGGGAAGGGGCTGAGCCGCGCATGGCCGAGGGCATCCAGCCGTACGAGAGCGCCCTGGACTCGATACCCGGAGCTCATCCCTATCCGCGGTCCAGCCGGTATCACGACGCCGAGATCGGGGTGCACACAGCACCGGACGGGACCGAAGTCCGGTACACCAAACGGAGGTTGCTGCCGCCCCTCGGCGCCCGGGAGACCGAGGAACACGTCGTCGGCGCCGGAGAGCGCCCCGACCTGCTCGCGCAGCGCCTCTTCGGTGATCCGGGGCAGTGGTGGCAGATCGCCGACGCCAACCCCGTACTAGATCCACAGGAGTTGACCGCCGAACCCGGACGCGTGATCGACGTGCCGCTCCCCGGAGGGTTCCCGCAGGGAGGCCGGCGTGCCTGACGAACTGCCCATCGGGCCAGGGCCCGTCCATATGACCCTGCAGATGGGACCCAGACTCACCCGGCCCGTGCCCGCCGAGGTCATGGAAGCGCTGCTGTCCGCGCAGATCACCGCCACGGCGGGGGAGCGGAGCGGGTTCCAGCTCGCGTTCGATCTGACGAAACGCGGGCTGATTCAGCGGAATCTGCTGCCCGAAGGGTTCTTCGACCCCAAGACCCGGGTCATCGTCAGCGTGAGCGTGCGCGGCACACCCCAGGTGCTGCTGGACGGGTTGATCGTCCGGCAGGAGGTCGGCGCCAGCAACCAGCCGGGGCAGACCACCCTCACCGTGACCGGTGAGGATCTGACCCTGCTCATGGACCTGGAGGAGCGAACCGCCCGCTACCCCAACATGGCCCCTTCACGGCGCGTCCTGTCGATCCTCAGCCGGTACGGGGACTACGGCATCCGGCCCGACATCAAGGACGAGCAGATCCTTCAGCCCCCGCAGGAGCAGCTGAGGGTCCCCTACCAGGCCAGTACCGATCTGCAGTACGTGACGGAGCTGGCCAAGGCGAACGGCTACGTCTTCTACCTCGAGCCCGGACCCACCGCCGGGCTGTCGTCCGCCTACTGGGGGCCCGAGGTGCGTCTCGGCGTCCGGCAACACGCCCTCAACGTCAACATGGACGCCAACTCGACGGTGGACCAGCTGACGTTCGCGTACGACGGGACCGCGCGCGAGGAGCCGCAGGCCCGCTGGCAGAACCCCGAGAACCGGCAGGTCACGCTGCTCGGCCAGCCCTCGATCAGCCCGCTGCGCCCGCCGCTCGGCCGCCGCCCCACACCCGCGCTGAAGCGCAGGACCCTGGCGGGCACGGCCAAGCAGCAGATCCAGCAGGCGCAGGCCGAACTTCTCGCTCGTGCCGCCACGTCCGCCGACGCCATCACCGGCTCCGGCTCCCTCGACGTCACCCGGCACGGCTATCTGCTGCACCCGCGCAGCCTCGTCGGGGTGCGCGGCTCGGGACCGATGTACGACGGCGACTACTACGTCAAGTCGGTCACACACAGCCTGCGCCCGGGCTCGTTCACCCAGAACTTCACGCTTTCCCGGGAGGGCCTGGTCGCGCGCGGCGACACCGTACGGCCGTGACAACGGCGACAACCCGAGCAACGCCGGTACGCAGGAACGCCGGGACACCGGAACACCGAAAACAGGAGCAGTTGACGCATGGCGGCACCGAACAACCGGTACCTGGGCAAGTTCCGGGGCCGGGTGATCGACAACAACGACCCGCTGGGCATCGGGCGGATCACCGTCCAGGTCCCCGACGTGCTCGGTGAGGAGCCCTCGACGTGGGCGCTGCCCTGCCTGCCCTTCACCGGTCAGGAGGCGGGGCAGGTCGTGGTGCCGCCGAAGGACGCCGGTGTGTGGGTCGAGTTCGAACAGGGCGATCCCAGCTTCCCGATCTGGACGGGCTGCTGGTACGGGGAGCGCACCGAGCTTCCGCCCGATGCACAACGGGAGCTGGCACGGCCCTCCGAGCTCAAGCCCGTCGTCGTACAGACCCAGTTGGCGCACAAGATCGTGATGAACGACGCCACCGGCCCCGACGAGGGAATCCTGCTCCAGGCCAAGAACGGGGCGTACATCCGGATCACCGAGGGCGCGATCGTCATCGCCGCCGGCAGGGCCCGGATCACCCTCCAGAACGACCAGGTCATCGTCAATGAGGGCCAGTTGACCGTGGAACCGAAGCGTTAGGAACGGGGGAACGACGAACGTGTCCGGGACATCGGGCAAATTGCTCGCCGCCGATACCGTGATCAGCTGCCCGCACGGGGGCCGTGCCGCACCGGCGCACACGCCCTCCCCGGCGGTGCTGATCGGCGGCCGGGCGGCGGCCACCGCCGCTCACACCTATACCGTCGCCGGCTGCACCCACACCGTGGGCGGTGTGCCGCAGCCGTGCGTGTCCGTACGGTTCACGGCCTCCGCGGGCGGTGTCACCGTCGCGGGCGCCCCCGTGCTGACCGACACCTCCGCGGCCCAGTGCTTCAGCGCGGCCCTGGTCGCACAGGGCCCACCCGTCGTCAGCGCCGCTCAGCGGGAGGTGTCCATACGATGACGAAGCCGGTCACCCGCACCGACATCGCCTTCCCCTTCCGCCCCGACCGCCGGGGCCGCACCGCGCACGCCACCCACGGCGAGCACGTCCACGACCTCATCGAGCAGCTGCTGTTCACCAGCCCCGGCGAGCGCGTCATGCGCCCCGACTTCGGCTGCGGGCTCCTCGACCTGGTCTTCGCGCCGACCAGCCCGGAACTCATCAGCACCCTCGAACTCTCCGTCCAGGCCTCGCTCCAGCGCTGGCTCGGCGACCTCATCGACGTGGAGGCCCTCGACGTGGTCAGCGAGGACAACGTCGTCCGTGTGTATCTGTCGTACGCCATACGCGCCGACGGCGCCCGGCGCGACGACGTGTTCGAAGGGAGGGCCACGGCATGACCGGTACGACCACCACCTCCCGCCGGGCCAAGGTCCGCGCCGCCCAGCTCAACGGAGTCGACTCCGTCGAGGCCGGCGACGACGGCCTGCTGCTCACCGTCACCTTCCTCGGCAAGGCCCCGCACGGCCTCGGCCCCGAGAACGTCCGCATCGACGGCGGCCGGCGCATCACCGGCATCACCGCCGTCGACGTCAGCGTCGAACGCGAGGAGGACCCCGAGCTCGACGACCGGCTCTACGTCACCCTCGACAAGGCCGGCGACACCTCCCGCTACCGGCTCTCCCTCGTCGAGACCGACCCGTACGGACGGCCCGGGACCGAGCCCTACCGCGGCTTCGACCAGCGCTACCACAGCGCCACGTTCTCCTTCCGGCCCGACTGCCCGACCCCCTTCGACTGCAAGGACCAGGACGAGCCGGAGCCGGACTTCCCCGCCGTGCCCGTCATCGACTACACGGCCCGCGACTACGACACCATCCGCAAGCTGCTCCTGGACCGGCTCGCGCTCACCACCCCCGACTGGGTCGAGGGCAACCCCGCCGACCTGGGCACGACCCTCGTCGAACTCCTCGCCTACACCGGCGACCAGATCAGCTACCAGCAGGACGCGGTCGCCACCGAGGCCTACCTCGACACCGCACGCCGCCGCGTCTCCGTACGCCGCCACGTCCGGCTCATCGACTACGCGATGCACGACGGCTGCAACGCCCGCGCCTACGTCACCGTCCGCACCGCGGACGACCGCACGCTCGCCCCGGGCACCTTCCGCTTCGCCTCCGTCGACGTGCGCAGCCTCGACCCGCACGACCGCCCCGAGCCGGGCACCGTCATCGACGAGCGCGAACTCGGCGACCTCGACGAGCGCGGCACGGTGGAGGTCTTCGAACCGGTCGTCGCCACCGACCCGCTTCGGCTGCGGGTCGCGCACAACGCGATCCGGCTGTGGACCTGGGGCGGCGAGGTGTGCACCCTGCCGAAGGGCGCCACCGCCGCCACCCTGCGGGACGCCTGGGTGGACCCGGAGACCTGCCGCGAGCGCCGTCTCGACCTCGAGCCCGGCGACGTCATCGTCCTGGAGGAGGTCAAGGGCCCGCGCACCGGCACCCCCGGCGACGCCGACCCCGGCCACCGCCAGGCCGTCCGCCTCACCTCCGTCACCCCCGGCCTGGACCGGATCGAGGACCAGCCGGTCCTGGAGGTCACCTGGGCCGCCGAGGACGCGCTGCGTTTCCCGCTCTGCCTCACCACGCGCGGCGGACGCGACTGCCTGCCCGTCGAGGACGTCACGCTCGCCCGCGGCAACGTCGTCCTCGTCGACCACGGCCGGACCCTGACCGGACTGCCCGAGATGGTCACCGTGCCGCCCGTCCCCGCTGTGGTCGCCCCCTGCGACCCACCCGCGTTCGGTTGCCGGGACACCGAGGAGGGCAACGCGCCCGCGCGGCTCATCAACGCCCTGACGGACAAGACCCGGTCGGGCCGGGCGCTCGTCCCCGACGACGTCCGCGAACTCTTCGAGGTCGTCGGCGAGCGCGCCACCGTACGCGCCGGTCTCGGCCTGGAGAGCGCCGGGCAGCGGCACGAACAGGTCGTGCCCGGCACGTCGTACGCCCAGACCGCCGCGCTGCGCACCCTGCTCGCCCAGTCGGTCTACCCGGGCATCGCACCTCGCTTCCGCCCGGTCCTCGGCCGTACGCCCGTCACTCAGGCGGTGCCCTACCCCGACCCCGGCACCGTCGCCGCCGGGCAGGCCGAGCGGATCGCGGCCATCCCGGGCCGGATCCGGCAGCGGCTGGTCGAGCTGTGGCGCAGCGCCCGCGACCGGGACGGGCTCGGCGAGCAGGAGATCGCCGAACTCGCCGTGGTCTACGGCCTGAACGTGCTGGAACGCTTCGAACTGCGCCGCCACCCGGTCCGCGCCCTGCGCGAACTGCTCTACCGCAGCGACCAGTTGCTCGACACCAAGCTGCGCCGTGTCGAGGTCCTCGCCGCGCGGGCCCGCGCGGGCACGGTCCTCGACGGGCACCTCGCCTGGGAGATCGCGCACAGCTGGGGCCCGGCCTACGCGGCCGGCCTCCACCCCGAGGAGACGGTGCTGCGCGGCTCGGTGACCGCCGCCCTCGCCCAGGACCCGCGCCGGGCGCTGCCCGCCGTACAGGTCCATGGCGACGACGAGACCTGGGTGCCGCGCCGCGACCTGCTCGACAGCGGTCCGCGCGAGCGGCACTTCGTGGGCGAACTGGAGGACGACGGCCGGCTGGCCCTGCGCTTCGGCGACGGCCGACACGGCGCGAAGCCCACGCCCGGCTCCCGGCTGGCCCTGCGCTACCGGCTGAGCGGCGGCACCGCCGGCAACGTCGGCGCCGAGGCCATCAACCACCTTGTCGTGCAAGCCGGTTGCGAAGCTCCGGCCGTCGCCGTACGCAACCCGTTGCCCGCAGTGGGCGGCACCCAGCCCGAACCAGTCGAGCAGGTGCGCCAGCTGGCCCCGCTCGACCTGCGCCGCACCCGGCTGCGCGCCGTCACCGCCGAGGACTACGCGGCCCTCGCCACCGCCCTGCCGGGCGTGCAGCGGGCGGCGGCCGAACTCCGCTGGACGGGCAACGTCCAGGAGGCGCACATCGCGATCGACGCGTACGGCACCGCCGCCCCGTCACGGGACCTGCTCGACTCGGTCGCCCAGGCCCTGGAGACGTACCGGCGCATCGGCCACGACCTCGTCGTGGGCCCCGCCCGCCTGGTGCCGCTCGACATCGCGCTGACCGTCTGCGCCGAGCCGGGCCACCAGCACGGGCAGATCCTGGCCGAGCTGTACCGCGTGCTCGGCAGCGGACGGCTGCCGGGCGGACGGCTCGGCTTCTTCCACCCCGACGCACTCACCTTCGGTGAGCCGGTCCGGCTCAGCCGCCTGGTCGCCGTCGCCGCGGCCGTGCCCGGAGTGCAGAGCGTCGAGGTCACCCGGCTGCGGCGGTTGCACGGACAGGACCGAGGAGAGAGGGAGGACGGCGTGCTGCGGCTCGGCCCGCTGGAGATCGCCACCTGCGACAACGACCCGGACCGGCCGGAGAACGGCCTGCTGGCGATATCCCTGGGAGGTGCCCGATGACGGACACGCACCCGGTCACCGCGACCGACGAGTGCGGCTGCGACGGCGCCTGCCGCGGCGGCCACGACGAGCGCCTCGCGCCGGCCCCGTTGCACAACCCGCCCGGCCGCACCGCGCTGGACTACCGCGTCGGCGAGTACGGCTCCTTCCTGGCCGCCCTGCTCGACCGGCTCGCCTCACCCGCCTACCCGGCGCTGAACCGGCTCACCGTCCGCACCCCGGACGACCCCGCGATCGGCCTGCTCGACGCCACCGCCGTCCTCGGCGACCTGCTCACCTTCCACTCCGAGCGCATCGCCGACGAGGCCTACATCCGCACCGCGAACGAGCACCGCTCCCTGGTGCTGCTCGGCCGGCTCGTCGGACACCGACCGCGCCCCGGTGTCGCCGCCGCCACGCACCTGGCGTACACCCTCGAACGCGACCCGCGCGCCGAGGCCCAGAACGTGCTGATCCCGCGCGGTGCGCGCAGCCACAGCGTGCCCGCGTCCGCCGGCGAGGAGTCGCTGACCTTCGAGACCAGCCGGGACCTGACGGCCCGCTGGGACTTCAATGAACTGAAGGTCCGCCGTCGTCGTCCCTCGCTCGTCACCCCGCGGGATCTCGAAAAGCGCTCCGAGCTGTTCGTCGAGGGCACCGCGCACTCCCTGCGGACCGGCGACCAGCTGCTGTTCGTCTTCGGGGAAGGCGCCGGCGGGGAGCGCAAGCTGCTGCCGGTGGCGAACACGCGCGTCGACAGGGACGACGACGTCACGGCGATCTCCCTGCCGAAGTCGGCGCCGCCGACCATGAAGGAACTCGTCGACGAGGTACGGCGCTGGACAGCTCCGCCAGCAGCTCCGGGCGAGCCCGGTGAGGAGCCTCCCACGCCGGAGGTCCCGAACCCGCGGCCGGTCAGCAGACTGGTCGAGGACTTCGAGGACCAGGTCCTGGAGCCTTTGCGCAACGACCTGGACGGCATAAGGACGCCCGAACGGCTCGCGGCCCGCCTCGCCGAGCCCGTCGCACGGCTCGGTGAGGCCCAGGTGCTGGCCACGCCGTACGAGGACGTGGCCGCCTGGTTCGAGCAGCTGGAGGCGGTGCTGGCGGAACTCGCCGAGCGGGCACTGGAGTTGGCGCCCGCCCAGACGGAGGAGGTCCCGGAGACCAAGACGAGCACGGAGCTCGGCCCCCGGCAGACCGCCCTCCAGGCCCTCGGCTCCGTCCTCCCCGCCCTGCGCGCCACGGCCCCCGCCCCCCGGGGCGCCACCGGCCGTCAGCTCCCCGGCACCGACACCGCCCGCCTGCTGTCCGCCCTCAACCCCGGCCTCGGCAGCCTCTACCCGGCCTGGCGCACGGCCGCCGCCCCCGGCGCCCCGCAGCTCCTGCGCGAACTGCTCGCCCTGCGCGTCACCGCGGCCCCCTTCGGCGCCACGGCCCCGCTCAAGCCGGTCCAGGACGACCGCGGCCGGGTCATCCGCACCGCCGACTGGCCACTGACCGGAGCGGTGCTGGCGACCATGCGCGTCGTGTACGACACGGCGGGCAAGGCCCCGGTCCGGGCCGAGTTCCAGTACGTCGAGGGCAGCAGCTCCGACCAGCGCGCCGAGAACCTGCCCGTCACCCAGCCGGTCAGATTCACGCTCGGCCCCGGACAGGTCGAGCTGTCCGTGTCCTCCGGCCAGGGCCGGGATCAGAGCCTGCTCAACCGGCGGCCCGCCGATTCCCAGGAACCCGGCGTCACCGCCCGCCTCCGCTCCGGCCTGCCCGAGTGCACCCTGTTCGTGTCGCGGCCCGACGATGAGGGCCTGATCCACGTCGGCGTCGACAACGGCACGTCCGAGCGGATCGCCCTGCGCCCCGGCGCCAGTGAGCAGTTCACGCACGGCGAGCACGAGGTCAGCCTCAAGTACACGGCGGGCAGCGCCGAACCCAACGTCGAGATCGTCATCGCCACCAAGCCGGAGCCCGTCAACCGCCGCACGCTCCAGCTGGACACCGTGCACGAGGGCATCACCGTCGGCAGCTGGGTGGCGATCCAGCGGCCCGCCAAGGGCTCCGACAAGGGCGTCCCCGGCGATCCGAAGCTGGCGTTCGTCACCACCCAGGTGGTGGCGGCGCGCACGGCCGCGTACACCAACTACGGCATCACCGGCCGCGGCACGGAACTCACTCTCGCCGACCCGTGGCTGGACGAGTTCGACGTACTCCTGTCGCACATCCGCGACACCACCGTGCACGCGGCGGGCGAGCCCCTGCGCCTCGCCGACGAACCGCTGGGCGAGGACGTGCACGGCAACGAGATCGAACTCGCCGAGCTGTACGAGGGCCTCAGGCCGGGCCGCACGCTCATCGTCGAGGGCCAACGCAGCGACATCCCCGGCACGGCGGGCGTCCGGGCCACGGAGGTGGTCACCATCGCCGCCGCCGACCCCGCCGCGGACCGCCGGCTCCCCGGCGACCACATCCACACCCGGCTCACCCTCACCGCCGACCTCGCCCACCGCTACCGCCGCGAGACGGTCCGCATCCTCGGCAACGTCGTCGAGGCCACCCATGGCGAGAGCCGCGAGGATGCCATCGGCAGCGGCGACTCGGACCGCGTCAACCAGACCTTCGCGCTCTGGCAGTCCCCGCTGACCTGGCTCGCCGACGACAATCCCCTCGGCGCCACGCCCGTGCTGGAGATCCGGGTCGACGGCGTGCTGTGGCACGAGGTCGACAGCCTCGCCGGACGCGGCCCGACCGACCGGGTCTACATCACCGGCTCCACGGCCGACGGCCGCACCACGGTGACCTTCGGCGACGGTGTGCACGGTGCCCGGCTGCCTTCCGGACACGAGAACGTCCGCGCCCGCTACCGCTTCGGCACCGGCAAGGCCGCGAACGTCCCGGCGGGCCGCGTCACCCAGCCGCTCACCCGGCCCCTCGGCGTCACCGCGGTCACCAACCCGCGCCCCGCCACCGGCGGCGCCGACGCCGACGGCCCGGGCCTGACCCGCCGTACCGTCCCGTTGGCCGTCTCCGCCCTGGACCGGCTGGTCTCCGAGTCCGACTACGAGGACTTCGCCCGCTCCCGGGCCGGCATCGGCCGGGCCTCAGCACGCGAACTCTTCGACGGGCGGCGGCGCGTGCTGCACGTGACGGTCGCGGGCACCGACGACGTGCCCATCGCGCCCGACTCCGACACCCTGCGCGCCCTGCGAGGCGCCCTCACCGAGTACGGCGACGCGAACCTCCCGGTCCGCGTGGACGGCCGGGAACTGGTCCTGCTGCTGATCGCCGCCAGGGTGAAGGTGGCCCCCGACCATGCCTGGCGGATCGTCGAGCCGCGACTGCGGCAGGCCCTGCTGAACCGGCTCGGCTTCGAGGGCAGGGAGCTGGGCCGCCCCGCCCGCCTCTCCGAGGTCCTGGCCACCGCCCACACCGTGCCCGGCGTCGACTACGTGGACGTCGACGTCTTCACCGGCGTGCCCGCCTCCGCCACCCCGGACGAGCTCACCGAGCTGCTCACCCGGCCCGGCCCGCCCAGGGCGAGCGTCCCGGCGCACCCGGCGACGTACGACGAGAAGATCCACACGGTCCGCGCCGGCAACGGCGAGACACTGTCGGAGATCTGCGCCCGGCACGGCGTCCCGCTGGCCGAACTGCTGCGCCTCAACCCCGACATCACCGACACCCGGCGCCTGCCCAAGGGCCGGTCGGTGTACGTCTTCCGCGGCATCCGCCCGGCCCAGCTCGCGCTGCTGTCGCCCCGGGCCGCGGACACCCTGATTCTGACGGAGGTCAAGTGATGTCCCCGGACACCCAGTCGGAGACGCCGGCCCATGGCGTGCCCCGGGAGCCGGACGGGCTCGCCGAACTGCTGCCCCGCTGGCACCTGCTGCGCGACGCCGAGGAGGGCGAGCCGCTGCGCGCACTGCTCGCGGTGATCGGCGAGCAGATCGACCGCGTCCGCGACGGCGTCCAGCAGGGCTACGAGGACCTGTTCGTGGAGACGGCGGCCCCCTGGGTGCTGCCGTACCTCGGCGACCTGGTCGGTTACCGCACCCTGCCCGGCTACGAGCGCGTGCTGACCACCGGCCTGCACGACGGCGGCCGGGCGGCCCTGGCCGAGGCGGTCGCCCCGCGCCGGGACGTGGCCGCCACGGTCGCGAACCGCCGGCGCAAGGGCACCCTGCACCTCCTGGAAGAGCTGTCCGAGCGGGTGGCGGGCTGGCCCGCGCGGGCCGTCGAACTGTCCCGGCAGGTCGCCCACACCCAGCCCGTGAAGCTGTTCGGCACCGGTACCGCCACGCACCGCGGCGAGCGCGGCCGGCTGGCCGACCTGCGCGACGGCGCCGAACTCGCCCTGGGCGGCGGCCCGTTCGCGAACCAGGCCCGTACGGTCGACGTCCGTCGCACCGAGTCACGGCACCGGCAGGGCGGCTGGAGCCCGGCCGGCGTCGCGCTCTTCGTGTGGCGGCTGAAGGCACACGCGCTGACCCGCACTCCCGCCTACTGCATCGACCGGGCCCGCAACCTCTACACCTTCTCGATCCTCGGCAACGACACCCCGCTGGTCACCAAGCCGTTCCCGGAGCCCTCGCCGGTGCACATCGCCACCGTCGACAACGTGCCGGCCTTCCTCACCCGCCGTCTCCTGCACGACCGGCTGCTCGACTACTACGGCCCCGGCAAGAGCTTCGTGATCCGACTCGACGGCGAGGACAACCCCGTACCGCCCTCGGACATCGTGGTCGCCGACCTGTCGGACTGGCGCTACCGGCCCAGGCGCGGCCAGGTGGCAGTCGACCCCGAGCTGGGGCGGATCGCGTTCGGCTCGCGCTCCGCGCCCCGGCAGGGCGTGTGGGTGGACTACCACTACGCGTTCGCCGCCGACATGGGCGGCGGCGAGTACGAACGTGACCGCGAGCCGCGCCCGGACGCCGAGGTGTACCGCGTCGGCCCCGGACAGCCCTACCGGCAGATCATGGACGCCTACCGGGCCTGGCAGCACGACCGCCAGGCCGACCGCACCGGCCCCGCCGGCATCATCGAGATCACGCACAGCGGTGCCTACCAGGAGCAGCTGGACTTCGACCTCGACCCGGGCGACCGGCTCGAACTGCGCGCCGCCGAGGGCACCCGCCCCGTCGTCCGCCTCCTCGACTGGTACAGCAACCGCCCCGACGCCCTCAACATCCGCGCGGTGTCCGGCGACTGCGCCCCACACGAGCGGCCGCGGGTCGTCCTCGACGGGCTGCTCGTCGCCGGACGCGGCATCAACGTGGCGGGGGCGATGGGCGCCGTCGTCGTACGGCACACCACGCTCGTGCCCGGCTGGTCCCTGGAGCCCGAGTGCGAGCCGCACTCGCCCGAGGAGCCGAGCATCGTCCTGGACCGCACCACCGCCTGCCTCCAGATCGAGCACAGCATCCTCGGCACCATCGAGGTCATCGGCGACGAGGTGAGCGAGGACCCCCTCGACATCCACATCCGCGACAGCGTCCTCGACGCCACCGCCGACGACCGTGAGGCCCTGTCCGCCCCGGACTGCCGCCACGCCCACGCCGTGCTGCACCTGCACCGCACCACCGTCATCGGCGAGGTCCACACGCACGCGGTGAAGATCGCCGAGAACAGCGTCTTCACCGGCCGGCTCCACGTGGCCCGGCGCGGCATCGGCTGCCTGCGCCACTCCTACGTCCCCACCGGCTCCCGCACCCCGCGCCGCCACCGCTGCCAGCCGGAACAGGCCTCGGACATCCGGCCGTTGTTCACCTCCCAGCGCTACGGGACGCCCTGGTACGGCCTGTTGTCCGACCGCTGCCCCGAGGAGATCCGGCGCGGCGCGGACGACGGCGCCGAGATGGGTGCCTTCCACGACCTGTACCGGCCGCAGCGCGAGGACGGGCTCAGGGCCCGGCTCGCCGAGTACACGCCCGCGGGTACCGACGCCGGGATCTTCTTCGTGACGTGAGGCGCGCGCCCGCCACCGACCTTGTGAGCCCGCACTTCTGAACCAGGGGGACACCCTTCATGCACGCAGACCTCTCCCGCTCCACGTTCCGCCCGGAGCGGCACTACTCCGCGGTCGTCGCCCAGCAGGGCCGCGTCCAGCTCGACGCCGACCTCAACGAACAGACCGCGATCCAGCTCCACCAGGCCCGCGCCCTCGCCGCCGACCTGATCGGCCCGCACGGCGGACCGCGCTACGCCGCCGGCTTCCGCATCGAGTACGTCGGCGGCAAGCACGAGATCGACACCCTCCTCATCCACGGCGGCCGCTACTACGTCGACGGCATCCTGTGCGACGCCGACCGCCCGGCCGCCGGCGTGCCCGTCACCGACGAGGACGGCGAGGAGCCGGCGCCGGAGCCGCCCGCGCACTGGACCTACTGGGACCAGCCCGACGGCTTCCGCGACCCGGAGAAGCCCGGCGACCGGCTGCCCTCGCCCGCCCAGTCGCCGTTCGTCGTCTACCTGAACGTGTGGGAGCGCTCGGTCACCGCCGCCGAGGACCCGGCGCTGCGCGAGGTCGCCCTCGGCGCGGCCATGCCCGACACCGCCGCCCGCGTGAAGGTCGTCTGGCAGGTGCTGCCGCTGTCCCTCGCCGCGCTGGAGATCGAGGAGACCGAGCCCTCCAAGGACGTCGTCCGCGCCGCGTTCACCCGCTGGGCGCAGCGCCAGTCGGCACCCTCGGCCCGGCTCGCCGCCCGCAGCGAGCGGCCCGACCACGCCGACGAGGACCCGTGCCTGGTCAAGCCGGACGCCCGCTACCGCGGCCCGGAGAACCAGCTGTACCGGGTGGAGGTCCACGAGGGCGGCGAGGCGAAGGACGCCACCTTCAAGTGGTCCCGCGAGAACGGCTCCGTCGTCTTCCCCGTCGATGAACTCGACGGCACCTGGGTGCAGTTGGCGTCCCTGGGCCACGACGACAAGCTGGACCTGGATGTCGGCGACCACGTGGAGTTCGTCGACACCGCCTACGCCTCCCGCCTGGAGCCCCTGCCGCTGCTGCGGGTCGAGGAACTGGACCTGCCGGGCCGCCGCGTCCGTCTGTCCGCCGAACCCGCCCCAGGCGTCGGCCGGCTCGCCCACCTGAACCCGTATCTGCGCCGTTGGGACCACCGAGGCGGCCCGAAGCGCAAGGGCCGCACCACCGCCCTGCGCGGCGGCGCGGTCCCCGTCACGGAGGGGGAGTGGCTGCCTCTGGAGGACGGTGTCGAGGTGTACTTCGCCAAGGGCGGCACCTACCGCACCGGCGACCACTGGATCGTCCCCGCCCGCACCGCCACCGGCAGCGTCGAGTGGCCGGTGGACGCGGCCCGCCGTCCGCTGCTCCAGGGCCCGGCCGGCATCGCCCGGCACTTCGCCCCGCTGGCCCTGATCAAGGGCGAGGGGAGCGCCGTCGATCTGCGCCTGGCGTTCGGCCCGCTGGCGAGCAGCATGCCGCCCGCGGACGAGGCCACGCTGGCGGCCGAGGAGCAGGCCCACCGCGAGGAACTGGCCGCCGAGGACCCCTCCCACGGGCGGTCCCAGACCACAGCCGAGGCGGAATCCGCCGTGGAAGGAGACAACTGATGGCCAAGCCGCTGAGCGCGTCCAAGCTGGTGGAGATCCTGAGAGCCGAGGGCCTGACCGTCCACGAGGTCCGCAACTGGCGCACCCACAACCGCAACAGCAAGGGCCCCTGGGGTCCGGTGAACGGCGTGATGATCCACCACACCGTCACCTCCGGCACCGCCGCCTCCGTCGACATCTGCTACGACGGCTACTCCAGCCTGCCCGGCCCGCTGTGCCACGGCGTCATCGACAAGAAGGGCCACGTCCACCTGGTCGGCAACGGCCGCGCCAACCACGCCGGCCTCGGTGACGGCGACGTCCTGCGCGCCGTGATCAACGAGTCGAAGCTGCCGGCCGACAACGAGGCCGACACCGACGGCAACCGGCACTTCTACGGCTTCGAGTGCGTCAACCTCGGCAACGGCAAGGACCCCTGGCCGGAGGCGCAGAAGGAGGCCATCGAGAAGGTGTCAGCGGCGATCTGCCGTCACCACGGCTGGTCCGAGCGCTCCGTCATCGGCCACAAGGAGTGGCAGCCGGGCAAGGTCGACCCGCGCGGTTTCACCATGGACGGCATGCGCAAGCGCATAGCCCAGCGGCTCAAGGGCGGCGGGGGCGGCAGCAAGCCGGCCCCCGACCCGAAGCCGGCGCCCAAGCCGTCCTACGAGCCGTTCCCGGGCGCCGCGTTCTTCCACGTCGGGCAGCGCTCCCCGATCATCACGGCGATGGGCCGCCGCCTGGTCGCCGAGGGGTGCAGCCGCTACGAGGAGGGGCCGAGCCCCGACTGGAGCGAGGCCGACCGTCGGTCCTACGCGCTCTGGCAGCAGAAGCAGGGCTTCTCCGGCAAGGACGCCGACGGCATCCCCGGGAAGCTCACCTGGGACCGGCTGAAGGTGCCGAAGTCCAAGTAGTGACCGGGTGCGCCCCTGCGCGCGCAGGGGCGCAGGCTCGTCACCAGCGGGGGAGCCGCAGCTCGTACTCCGGCTGGATCCGCCGCATGTAGCCGGTGTCGTCCCGGCCGCGCATCCCGGAGTCGACGTACCGCCGGTGCAGCCGGTCGAGCTTGTCGTGGTCGAGTTCCACGCCGAGCCCGGGCCCGGTGGGCACCCTGACCTCCCCGTCGCGCAGCTCCAGCACACCGGGGACGATCACGTCGTCCGCCGAGTTCCACGGGTAGTGCGTGTCGCAGGAGTGGTCGAGGCTGGGGATGGCCGCGGCGACATGGGTCATCGCGGCGAGGCTGATGCCCAGGTGCGAGTTGGAGTGCATCGACAGGGCGAGCCCGAACGCCTCGCACACGGCGGCCAGTTCCCGGGTGCGGCGCAGCCCGCCCCAGTAGTGGTGGTCGGTGAGCAGGACCTGGATGGCGTTCTGCTCGACGGCCGGCCTCAGATGTTCCCAGGCGATCACGCACATGTTGGTCGCGAGCGGCATGGGGGAGTCCTTCGCCACCTCGGCCATGCCCTCGATACCCTTGGCCGGGTCTTCCAAGTACTCCAGTACGCCGTCGAGTTCACGGGCGACATACTTCGACGTCTCCACCGTCCACGCCACGTTCGGGTCCAGCCGCAGCGGCTGCCCGGGGAAGGCCTCCGCCAGTGCCCGGATCGCGGCGATCTCCTCGTCGGGCGGGAACACCCCGCCCTTGAGCTTGAACGACCGGAAGCCGTACCGCTCCTGCATCAGCCGGGCCTGCTCGACGATCCCGGCCGGGTCGAGGGCCTCGCCCCAGTCGTCGGTGATGGCCGCACGGCCGTCGAGCGCGGGGTGCTCGGCCCACTTGTAGAAGAGGTACGCCGCGAACGGCACCGCGTCGCGGACCCTGCCGCCCAGCAGATCGCTGACCGGACGGCCGAGCAGCTTGCCCTGCGCGTCGAGGCAGGCCACTTCCACCGCCGAGGTGGTCCAGCCGCGCTCGTGGGAGCTGGGCACGGTCGGCAGCAGGGCCGCGTCGATCGCGGCGGCGACGGCGGTGGTGTCGAAGACGTCCATGCCGAGCACCACCTTCGCCGCGGCCTGAAGCCGCTCCAGCCGGGCGGTGCCGCCCGGGGACTCGCCGAGTCCAACCGTGCCGTCCTCCAGCACGAGTTGGAGGATTATCCGCAGGGCGAGCGGCTCGTGCACGCCGTTGGAGTTGAGCAGCGGCGGGTCGCCGAAGGCGATCGGGGTGACGATGACCTCCCGGATACGCGTCTGGCTCATGCGCCGACCACCTCCAGACCACGGTCGATGAGTTCGGACAGCCGGGCGATGTGCTCCGGTGCCGGATCCAGCAGGGGCGCCCGTACGCCGCCGACGTCCAGGCCGCGCAGCGTCACCCCGGCCTTGACGAGCGACACGGCGTACCCGGGGACCTCGTCGCGCAGGGCGACCAGCGGGCCGTAGAACTCGTCGAGGAGCCGGGAGACGAGGGCCTCGTCGTCCTCGGCGAGGGCCCGGTGGAAGGCCAGGGCGATCTCCGGGGCGAAGGCGAACACCGCCGAGGAGTACAGCTCGACGCCGATGCCCTGGTAGGCGGGCGCGGTCATCTCGGCGGTGGGCAGGCCGTTGAAGAACTGGAAGTCCTCCGTGCCCGGCACGGCACGCACCGCGCGGACGACGCGGTGCATCCGCTCGATGTCCCCGATGCCGTCCTTGAGTCCGACGACCCCGGGCAGGGCGGCGATCTCGGCAGCCGTGTCCTCGGTGAGCCGGGCGGTGCCGCGCTGGTAGAAGACGACGGGCAGGCCGGTGGCCGCGGTGACCTCCCTTACGTAGCGCACCAGGCCCTGCTGCGGGGCGCTGACCAGGTAGGGCGGCAGCAGCAGGATGCCGTCGGCGCCGGCGCGTTCGACCCTGGCGGCCTGGTCCCGGGCGACCGGTGGAGGGCCGCCGGCGGCCGCGAGGACCGGTACCCGCCCGGCGGTCGTCGTTACCGCGACCCGGGTGGCCCGCTCGATCTCATCGGCCGACAGGGCGTGGAACTCGCCGGTGCCGCAGGCGACGAACACGCCTCCCGCGCCCGCGGCGACACCCGACTCGATGTGCTGGGCGAGCCGTTCCTCGTCCAGTGAACCGTCCGCCGTGAACGGCGTGACCGGGAAGAACAGCACTCCGTGGAACTTCATGTCTCCCTCATACGTGGGGGGTGGGTGGTCAGCCCTTGGTGGCCCCGGCGGCGATGCCGGTGACCAGCGAGCGCTGGAGGAGCAGATAGACGATCAGGCTGGGGATCAGGGCGATCACCGCACCGGCCAGCACCACCCCCGAGCCGACCTCGGGGTCGGTGCGCAGGATGGACAGGGCGACGGTGACCGTGTAGTCGGTGGGGTCCTTGGCGGCGATCAGGGGCAGCAGGTACTGGTCCCAGATCATGATGAAGCCGAGCACCCCGGCGACGCCGAGCGCGGGCTTGCACAGCGGCAGGATGACCTGCCACAGCATCCGCAGTTCACCGACGCCGTCGATGCGGGCGGCCTCCTCGATCTCGGCGGGGATGTCCTTCATGAACTCGGTGAGCACCATCACCGAGAAGCCCCAGGCGCCGAGCGGCAGGATCACGCCCCAGACGGTGCCCTTCAGATCGAGTCCGACCACGGGCACATGGCCGAGGACCAGGGACAGCGGGATGGCGATGACCTCCTCGGGGAGCATCATCGTCAGCATGAACAGGGTCAGGATCAGCGCCTGCCCACGGAACCTGTGCCGGGCCAGCGCGTAGGCGGCGAGCGTGCACACGACGAGCTGGAGCAGCAGTCCGCCGCCCGCGATGACCAGGGAGTTGCCGAAGTAGTCCCAGATGCCGCGCTCGCCGGCCACCTGGAAGTTCAGCAGGGTCGGGTGGTGGGGGAGGAACGACAGCGTCGAACCGCTGGCCTTCTCGCTGAACGAACCGGAGAAGACGGTCAGGAACGGCGCCGCGAAGACGCCCAGGGCGAGCGCGCAGAGCAGGACGCGCAGCGCCCAGGCGGGGCCCGGCCGGTCACTCCAGCCGAGGGCGGTGTCGAAACGGGCGGGGGTGGCGCGCCGCTTCCCGGCGGACTTTCGCTCGGGGGAGGCGGTCACCGGGGTCCGGACGGGCTCGATGGCGGGCGCGCTCATCTCACGTCTCCCCTCTTGCGGAAGTAGTTGACCGTGACGGTGAGCAGCAGCGTCACGCAGAGCAGGAGCACGGAGGCGGCCGAGGCGCCCCCGATGTCGTTGCGGGAGAAGCCGAGGGTGTAGGCGCGGGTCATCCAGACGTCGGTGGACCCGGCCGGACCGCCGCCCGTGAGGACGTACACCTCGGTGAAGACGCGCAGTCCGCGGATGGCGGCGAGGGTGAGGACGATGCCGAGGGCCGGGCGGAGCGCGGGCAGGGTGATGTGCCGCAGCCGCTGCCACAGCGACCCCCCGTCCATCGCGGCGGCTTCGTACAACGAGCGGTCCACGCCCGCCAGTCCGGCGAGGATGATCACCATCCGTCCCCGTCCGGATCGCGGGTGGCGAAGGCCTTGGCGAGGGCGAGCGTGTCCTGCCAGGTCTTCGGCTGCGGCAGGCCGAGCTTCTCGCGCCAGTCCTTGCGGACGAACAGCGTCATGGCCTGGCGGGAGTACGGGATGCCGTAATGCCTGCCGTCGCGGCCGACGGTGGACGACCAGGACTTGGCGGTGATCTCGTCGTGTCCGGCGATCGAGGCCGGGTCGATGGGCTTGAGGAGGCCCTGGGCCTGGTAACTGCCCATCAGGGCCGTGTCGTTGATCATGACGTCCGGCAGGTCCTTGGTGGACGCGCGGCTCTGGAGCTGCTGGTCGAAGTTCATGACCGGCTGGTAGTCGATCTTGATGCCGGTCTTCTTGGTGAAGGCGGCGAACACCCGCTCGTAGGTCTGGGCGGACTCCGGATCGCTCCGGGTCCACACCTCCAGCGTGTTCGGATCGCCGGCCCGGGCGCTGCCGGAACCGGAGCCGCAGGCGGCCGTTCCGAACAGGAGACCCGGGACGGCGAGCGCGGCAGCCAGGCGGCGCACCCGGCGGAGCCGCATATCGATGCAGCGTCGGCGATCCCGCATGGATGGTTCTCCGTTCATATCCGTGAACCAGCTTCACGAATCTAAATGATCGGCCAAGCTACGGATCGTTTCCTCGCCATGTCAATACATGGCTGAAAGATTTCACCGAGGTCACACGAGGCCGTGGGAGGACCCGGAGAACGACAGCGGCCCCAACCGGATGGACCGGTTGGGGCCGTCTGAGAGAAGGTTCGAGGTCAGTCGCGGCTTTCAGCGCGCTCGGCGTTCTTCTTCTTGATCCGGTCCGCTTCCTTGCGGACCTCCGCCTGAGTGGCGCGCTCCCGCTGAAGCCACTCGGGGTTCTCCTGCTTCAGCGTCTCGATCTGCTCGGTGGTGAGGGGCTCGGTGACGCCGCCGCGGGCGAGACCCGCGATGGAGACGCCGAGCTTCGCCGCGACCGCAGGGCGGGGGTGCGGGCCGTTGCTCCGCAGGTCCTGAAGCCACTGCGGCGGATTCGCCTGGAGCTCGTTCAGCTCGGCGCGCGAGACGACACCCTCCCGGAACTCGGCGGGTGTGGCCTCGAGGTACACACCCAGCTTCTTCGCCGCGGTCGCGGGCTTCATGGTCTGGGTGCTCTGGTGCGACGTCATGCCGTCCAGAGTATCGAGCGCGCGCACGGCCGCTGGCCACGGCCGCTGACCACGGCCGGTAACCTGGCCGGTAACCTGGCCGGGTGACAGGCTCGGAAGAATCCTCCTCGTTCCGGCTCGTGTACGTCCCCGGGGTGATGCCCGACAAGTGGGTGCGCGTCTGGAACGAGCGGCACCCCGACGTCCCGCTCGCCCTGACGCAGGTGCCCGCCGGAGCGGCGGCCGGGCGGCTGCTGGACGGGGACGCCGACGCGGGCCTCATGCGCCTCCCCGTCGACCGGACGGTCCTCAGCGCGATCCCCCTCTACACCGAGCAGACGGTCGTCGTGGTGCCCAAGGACCATCTGGTCACGGCGGTCGACGAGGTGTCCCCGGACGACCTGTCCGACGACATCGTGCTGCACCCCCTCGACGACGTCCTCGACTGGGAGAACCTCCCCGGGCGGCCCGCCTTCGAACGCCCCGCCACGACGGCCGACGCCGTCGAACTGGTCGCGGCCGGGATCGGCGTGCTCGTCGTCCCCCTGTCGCTCGCCCGTCTGCACCACCGCAAGGACCTCACCCACCGCCCCCTCAAGGATGCCCCCGAGTCGAGCGTGGCCCTGGCCTGGCCCGAGGACGCGACGACGGACCAGGTGGAGGACTTCATCGGCATCGTCCGCGGCCGCACGGTCAACAGCACGCGGGGCCGCCGGGCAGCTCTTCCGGAGGGGAACCCCAAGGGCGGCGTCCGACGAAAGCCGGTGCCTGGGGAGTCGGCGGCCGGGAGGTCGGCCGCTGCGAAGCCCACCGGCAAGGGCGGGCAGTCGGCCGGCCGGAGCGGGCGCGGCGCCCCCAAGGGCGGCAGGCGCGGCAAACCGCGCCGCCGTTCGTAGCCCGGGGGCTCGCCGCCGGAGCGCGACCCCCGGCCCGCCCCCGGTTCACCCGGCCGGCGGGGACGGCTGCGGCTGCCCGTAGGACGGGTTGGGGGCGACCGTCTGCAGATCCTTCAGGTCTTCGGGGATCGGCAGCACGCGGACCGGCGCACCCTGCTGGGGCGGCGGCGGCGTCGTCTGCTCCTGGGGCAGCTTGGGCGGGGCGGTGATCTGGAAGCTGACCTGCTCCTGGTTGATCAGGCCGGTCTTCTCCAGGACCGTGATGTGGTCGAGAACGGTGTCGTTGGTCGTGTCCGCGAGTTCCCGCACGAGGCTGTTCCGGGTGGTCGCCCGGATCTTGGCGATCGTCGGGAAGATGCCCCCGTGCGCGACACGCATGATGGTCACGGCCGTGGACTCGAACTCCCTGCCGGTGCTGCCTTCCGCCGTCGCCACGAACTGCTGCTGCTGCGGCGACGGCTCGTTCGGCAGGGTGATTCCCAGGTCTGTCGAGACCTTGCGGCAGCCCGCGTCGAGCCGGCCGTGACCCACGAGCAGGTGCTCGGCGACTTCCCGCATCTCCTTCGACGAGCTCCGCTCCATGATGAGCTGCCCCAGCGGGTACTCCCACAGTCCGGCCGCACGCACCCGGACCACGAAGTCGCGGTCCGCCTCGGTCAGCGGACCCCACTGAGTGTTGGCGATGATGCGGTCCTGACCGGAGGCCGCGTTCTCCACGCCCAGCATGCTGGGGTAGGCGAGTGCGGTGAGCGTAAGGATCATCGCACCGCCCACGAACGCGGTTCCTGCCGTGCTGCGCGAGATGCGCATCGTGCCTCCTGGGATATGAACGGCCCAACGCCAGGAGGTACGGATGCCAGGGGCGAAACAATCACCGCTGCCGCGAAAATTTTTGTGAACCGACCGGGTCCGGTGCCGAGGGCGGTACGGCACCGGACCCGGGCGGAAAGGCTCAGGGCTGGTACGAGGCCGCGCCCGCCGTGCTCACCACCTTGTCGCCGTCCGCCCTGCTCAGCAGCCCGGCCGTCACCCACGCGTCCACCGTGGACCGCACCCGTGCCACCAGCGCCCCCTTGTTCCGGAACGGCGCCCCCGCCCAGACCTCGTCCAGCAGCGTGGTGCCGTCCGGCTTCGCCGGGTTGGCGACGCCCGAGTCCCGGCCGCCGAAGACGACCTGCGGCTCCGAGCGCCGGAAGTAGGCGTGCGTCGGATCCTCCGTCCCCTCGGCGAACGGCGCCCACTCCCTCCCGTCCAGCGTGAAGTGCAGCGGCTTGTCCGGCACCGGTGTGAGGGAGTGCGACAGATCGCCGGACAGTCCGGCACGGCCGTACAGCCCGACCTTCAGATACTCCGTCGCGGCGTCGCGGGCGACCAGGTTGACCGGGCCGTGGAACAGCGTGTGCAGCGACGGGTCGTCGAGGGCCTTCTCCGCCCGCGTGCGGAACGGCATGGCGATGCGGACGGTGTCACCGGCCCGCCAGGTCCGCGACACGTCGAAGTAGCTCCCGGGCTTCGGAGTCCCGGACACCGCACGCCCGTTGACGGTCACCCGGAACCCGGCGGTCGCCCATGACGGTACCCGCAGCCGCAGCGTGAAGGCGGCACGACGGCCCCCGAAGGCCAGAGTGCTGCCCTGCTCCTGCGGATAGCGGGTGGTCTGCGTGACCGTGACACCCTTCTCGGCCCAGGTCAGCGTGGACGGGCTGTACAGATTGACGTACAGGGCACTGCCGTCGGCCTTCGCGAAGTACACCGAGTCCTGGTACTTCGTGGCGCTCTCCATGCCGGTGCCCTCGCAGCAGGTCGTCCCCTGCTTGGGCGTGTAATCACGGACATGACCGGGCGTCAGCCCGATGAAGTACGTGACGAGCGGCTTCTCCGCGTCCGGCTTGTCCTGCTTCGAGCCGAGCACCTGGTTGTACAGGGCCCGCTCGTAGTAGTCCATGTACTTCGGGTCCTGATCGTGGAAGAACAGGGTCCGGCTCAGCTTGAGCATGTTGTACGCGCAGCACGTCTCCGCGGTGGTCGCGCTGATCGTGCCCGCGATCACGTCCCTGGCCTTCCAGAACTCCTGGGTGCTGGTGCCGCCGATGCCGTACATGCGGTGCGGTACGACCATGTCCCAGAAGTTCTTCGCCGACGTGAGGTAGCGCTCCTCGCCCGTCTCGTCGTAGAGCCGCACGTACCCGGTGAAGATCGGGATGTGCTGGTTGGCGTGCAGTCCGTCGAGGATGTCGGTGTTGGCCGCGCACGCGTCGATCAGCCGGTCCAGGTCGAACAGCTTGGCCAGCGCGAGGTGTTCGGCCTTGCCGGTGATGGTGTGCAGGTCGCAGATCGCCTCGACGATGCCGCCGAACTCGCCGCTGGAGAAGATCCCCCACATGCGCTGGAGCGTTGACTCCGGCAGCTTGGACAGCCGCGAGTACATCCAGTCGCACATGCCGGACGCGAGGTCGAGGGCCCGGTCGTCGTCCGTGGCGGTGTACGCGTCCAGCAGACCCTTGAGGATCTTGTGCGCGGTGTAGTACGGCGCCCACACCTTGGTGTAGTCGGGGGTGGTCCGCGACTCCAGTTCGATGAACTGGGTCTCCGGGTAGGCCGCGAGGAACCCGGGGTGGCTGGGCCCGCCCCACGTGCGGCGCAGGGTGGCGGTCAGGCCCCGGCCGGAGGTGTCCGCGAAGGTTCCGCCCGCCGTCTCGTCGAAGGCGTACGACGCCAGGTCGCCCCGGCCCGTCGAGGCGTCGGCGGCCCGGCGGCTCCGCAACTCGGTGATCTCGTCGGCGGTCAGCGCCCGTGAGAAGACGTTGAACTCCTCGAAGGCGCCCGCGAAGACCGGGTCGGCGGAGTAGTTCGAGCGGCCGAGCCAGTTGTTCTTCAGGGTGCCGAGGGCCGCCGGTGTGAGGCTCATCGCGGTGTTGCGCGCGACGGCGGTGCCGTTGACGTAGAGCGTGCCGGTGCCGCCCGCGATCGTGACGGCGAGGTGACTCCACTGGTCCAGCGGCAGCGCGGCCGTGCCGTTGAGGGCCTGCTCGCCTCCGGGGCCCGACGTGGTGATGGCGAAGCGCGGCACTCCGGCCTGGTTGCGGGCGGCCAGATACAGGTAGCGGGTGGTGTCGTTGCCGAAGTCGAAGACGCGGGTCCAGTTCGCGTCGTGCGTGGGCCGCACCCAGACGGAGAGCGTGATCGCCGAGGCCCCGCCGAGCACGGCCGCGGGCAGGTCCACGTACTGGTAGGAGCCGCGCACCTGATCCGCGGCGGTCCCGAACTTGCCGGCGACGCTCAGCACCGCCGGATCCCGCCGCAGCGCAGCGCGCACCTCGGTCAGCGCTCCGACCATGGTGCCGATCCGGTCGGCGAACACCCGCTCCTTCGTGCCGCGGTACGCCTGCGCCAGCATGGTCAGGAAGTGGCCGGTGTAGTGGCCCCGCAGATTGCCGTTGGCCTCGCCGTCCAGTCCCTCCCAGCCGCCGGGGGCGACCGCGCCGCCCGTGGCGAGACCGGCGTTGGCGCGGAACACCTGGAGCAGCCGGTTCACGTCGTAGCCGCGGGCGTGGTCCAGCATCAGCTGCCGCTTGTCGGCGAAGACGCCCCGGCCGAGGCGGACGTCCTCCAGGTCGAACGGCCGTACCGTCCAGGCGGACGGGGCGCCGGCGGCGGTCGCGGCGGCCGCCGCGACCGCCGGGGCCGCGACGGCCCGGCCTGACGCCGCCTCGGACATCGCGGGTACGGCCGCGGCGAGTGTCGCGGCCTGGAGAAGGGTTCGTCTTGAGAGGGGCCGTGCCATGTGTGCGCCTCCACGGGTCCACGGACTCGAAGTATTCGATATGTCGAACGCTGTGCGAGTGATCGACCAGACGATAGGGAGGGGATGGGGGAGCGTCAACGGGTCGGGAGGGGTGAGTTGGAGAAAGGGCCCCTAGGGAAGGCGGGTTCACAGGGGTGGGTCAGGAAGGGGCTTCCGAGCGCACCAGCCAGTCGAAGGCAGCCTGTGCGGTGAACTCCTTCTGCCCGCCCCGCAGGAGCAGACCGGCGGTGGCGAACTCCGGTGCGTCGGCCTGGGCGGCGACGTAGGGGAGGGCGATGCAGCGCATCCCAGCCGCGTGCGCGGCGGCGGCGCCCGGGGTGGCGTCCTCCAGCACCACGCAGTCGGCCGGGTCCGCCCCGAGCCGGCGAGCCGCCTCCAGGAAGACGTCGGGGGCGGGCTTGCCGTGCGGGACCTCGTCCGCCGAGACGGCGGTCCGCAGGTGGGTGTCCAGTCCCGTGCCCGTCAGGACCGCCTCGATGGCCTCGGGCGAGGATCCCGAGGCCACAGCCATGGGCACGCCTTCGGCCGCCAACAGCTCGACGAGCTTGCGCATTTCGGGGTACGCGCGCGTTGAGCTGCGCGCCAGTTCCAGATACCGGCGGTTCTTGGCGGTGAACAGCTCTTCCACGGAGGCCCGCAGGCCGTACCGCTCGATCCAGTCCGCGACCGTCTCCTGCGTGCTGATGCCGACGTACCGCTCGTGGTCCGTCCAGCTGAAGTCGGGGACGCCGTGCTCGGCGAGGGTCTGCCGGCCCGCCTCGTAGTAGTTCGGCTCGCTGTCCACGAGCGTTCCGTCGAGATCGAAGATGACCGATATGCCGCCGAGACTGCTCATGGTTCCAGCATGTCAAAGACCATGATCCGCAAGACCGCCGGGGGTCAGGCCCGGGCCGCGCGGCCGATCGACTCCACCAGCGGCAGCAGCCGGTGGGGGACGCGCTCGCGCAGGGCGATCTCGGTGCGGGTGCGGACGACCCCGGGCAGGCTGATCAGTTTCTGGACGACATCCTCCAGATGCGCGTTGTCCCGCGCCACGACCCGGGTGAGCAGATCCCCGCCGCCCGTGATGGAGAACGCCTCGACGATCTCGGGCACCGCCGCCAGCGCGTCACCCACCTCGTCGAGATGGCCCTGGGTGACCTCGATGTGCACGAACGCGAGCACCGGATGCCCGAGCGCGGCGGGGGAGAGGGCCGGTGCCGTGCCGGTGATCACGCCCTCGCGCTCCAGGCGGTCGAGCCGGGCCTGCAACGTGCCCCGGGCGACGCCGAGGGTGCGGGCGTACTCGCGCACGCTCGTGCGCGGCTGCTCCAGCAGCAGCCGCAGGATGCGGGTGTCGAGCTCGTCTACGGCCATGCCCGTGCCCTCCTCGTCCGTTGGCCCTGCCGCGGCCGCTTTCCGGCTGCTCCGGCTGTACCAATGGCCCAGTCTAGAAGGAGCCTGTTGAGCCAGTGGCGTCCGGGATGCTGATATGGAGGCGTCGATGGCGCTGCGGACCCCGCGGCGCCTTTTTCATGCTTTCTCATCCGGCGTTCCGAAGGGGGCGGTAAGTGGTGCTGAAGAGGGTGTTCGTGGCTCCGGATCCGGGGCGGACGCGGTTGCGGTTCGCCACGCGTGCCGTGCTCGGCATCGCGCTCGCGGTCGCCGTGTGCGGCCTCGCCGGCCACTCCCTCACGGGGGCCGTCACCGGCGGTCTCGCCGCCCTGCTCGCCCTGTTCACCGTCACCGACGCCACCGTCCGCGGCCAGGCGGTCACCACGGCCCTGCTGCCCGCCGTCGGCCTGCCTGTGCTCACCGCCGCGGCCGGGCTGCACGACCACCCGGTGGCCCGCGACCTCATCTTCCTCGCCGTGGTCGGCGCGGGCGTGTACGCGCGCCGCTGGGGTCCGCGCGGGCACAGCCTCGGCGTGTTCGCGTTCATGACCTTCTTCGTGGCGCAGTTCCTGCACGCCACCACGGACCAGCTGCCCGAGCTGTACGCCGCGGTCCTGCTGTCCCTCCTCACCGCCGCCGTGGTGCGCTTCGGACTGTGGTGCTACGAGCGCCGCCTGCCCCCCGCCGTCGTGCCCGCCCCGCCGGGCGGTACCGGGCTGGCCCGGGTGACCACCCGCCAGGCGATCCAGGCCACCGCCGGCGCGGGGTTCGCCCTCGTCGTGGGCCAGCTGGTATCCGGGCACCGCTGGTACTGGGCCGTAGGCGCCACCTGGTGGATCTTCGTCAACACCGCCTCGCGCGGCGAGACCCTGGTCCGCGGCTTCCGTCGACTCCTCGGCACGGTCATCGGCATCGCCCTCGGCCTGGTCGTCGCCATGCCGGTGCACGGTGACCCGACCGTCACGGCCGTCCTCGCCGCCGCCTGCGTCTTCGGCATCTTCTACACGGCCGCCGTGTCGTACACCTGGATGATGCTCTGGGTGACCCTCCTCGCCGGGCTGCTCTACGGCCTCCTCGGCGTGCTCGGCCCCGGCCTGCTGGCCCTGCGGCTCGCCGAGACGGGCGTCGGAGCGCTCGGTGCCGCACTGGCCGTGATCCTGCTCCTGCCCGTCACCACCCACAGCGTCACCGACGCCTGGATCCAGCGGGCCCTGCGCTGTGTCCACGCCTGCACCGCCGAGACCGCCCGGCGCCTGGCCGGCGCGGCCGACGCCGACCCGGCCCCGCGGGTCGCGGAACTGGAGCAGCTGCTCGCCCGGGTACGGCTCTCGGTCGCGCCGCTGGTGCACCCGCTGAACCCGATGCTCGGCCGCAAGCGACGCGCCCGGCACGTGCTCGCCCTCCTCGACGGCTGCGCCCGGGAGATCCGGGGCCTGGTCGCCGTCGCCGCGGACCCGGAGGCCTCCCACGACGCCCGCTTGGCCGCCGCCTGCTATCGCGTCCAGGCCGCGGTCGAGGCGCTCACCGACGGCGGAGACGTCTCGATCCAGACGGACGACTCCGCCGCGACGGAACCCGCCCTGGCTCACCTGCACGGCCTGGAACGGGCCCTGGCGGAACTCGCCCGCCCCCTCCGCACGCCGTCGGGTTCGCCGCTGGTCGGGGCGTGAGCGCTGTACGGCGCGAGGGGCCCTGGCCGGGCCCGCTCGGCGGGCTTGCTCCGTCGCTGATCCGGGCTGGGTGCTGCACGCTCCTGAACGGGCCCTGCTCAGTCCTTGACCGTTTGGTCTAGACCGCGCGTGATCGGCTGCGCGGGCATTCCGGACGGTTGAGGGACGCGTTCAGGGGCGAGAGGGGAACAGCGGTGGCGCACGGCGGCAGGCGGCGGGCGTACATCGGGTCGTTCACGGCGGCCGACGGCCCCGGGATCGTGACGGCGGCCGTCGATGCCGACAGTGGCGCGCTGACCGCGCTGAGCAGCGTCGACGCCGTCCCCGACCCCGCATACCTGGCCCTGTCCCCCGACACGCGCACGCTGTACGCGGTCGGTGAGACGGCCGAAGGCGCGGTGGCCGCGTACCGCGTGGACGGGGACAGGCCCGAGCCGGCCGGGCCGTTCGTGCCGGTCGGCGGGAGCGGACCGACCCACCTCAGCCTGTTCGCCGGACACGTCCTGACCGCCTACTACGGCTCCGGCAGCGTCACCGCGACCCCCGTCCGCCCGGACGGCGCTCTCGCCCGGTCCGCAGCCCACGTGCTCCAGCACGCCGGCTCGGGTCCGCACACCCCGCGCCACCAGGGGCCGCACGCCCACCAGGTGCAGCCCGACCCGAGCGGCCGCTGGGCCGTCAGCGTCGACCTCGGCACCGACTCCGTGCGGGTCTGCACACTGACGGACGGCGCCCTCGCCTGGCCTGGTTCGCCACCGACCCGCGCACGGGCATTCCGCGACGCGCCGGCTCGATCGGAGTGACGGCGGAGTCGTGCGTGATCCTCGGCTGACGGGGATACGAGGGGGCTCGCCGCCCCGACGACGAAGGCCCGCTCCGAACCGGGGCGGGCCTTTCAGTCGTGCCAGGTGACGTCAGCGAACCGGCGTGCCCTGAGCCTGCTGCGGCGCGATCCCCAGCGCCGTCGTGTACTTGGCCAGCGCAAGCTTGCCGATCGCCGGGTACGCCCCGAGCGACTCGGCGGCGGAGCACTCCGCCTCCTTCGCGGCCTCCTCGACCAGCCCCGGCTCGATCTCCGGGCCGATCAGATACGGCGCGAGGGCCAGCTGCTGCGAACCCGAGGAGCGCAGCTGCTCGGCGACGGACGCGATGGAGCCCTCCTGGTCCAGGGCCGCCGCCATCACCGGCACCGCGAGGCGAGCGGCGAGCAGCATGCCGGTGATCCCGGCCGCCTGCACGGCCTCGTCACCGCCCACGGAGGCCAGGATGATGCCGTCGGCGGCGGTCGCCACGGTGAACAGCCGGGCGCGGTCCGCGCGGGCCAGACCGGCCTCGGAGAGCCGTACATGCAGCGCCTCGGCGAGCAGCGGGTGCGGACCGAGGACGTCGGTCAGCTCGGCGGCGATCCGGCTCTCCATGACGGCCTGGCGGACCCGGCGCAGCAGCGCGCTGTCCGGACCGGCGAGCAGCGGCACGACGACGGCGACCGGCCCGTCGGGCTCCCTGACGTCCATGCCGGCGGCACGCGCCTGCTCGAAGCGGGCGGTGCGCTCCTCGGCGGCGTACGTGAGCACGGCCTGGAGCGTGGGGAACTCCGCGTTGTCCCCGTCGAGGTACCCGATGCGGGCGTCGAGGCCGGGCAGCTCGGAGCGGGCGATGCTCACGACCTCTTCGGCGAGGCTGCGGGTGGCGCTACTGGGCGTGCCCGGCACGGCGAGGACGAGCGCGGGCGCGCCCTCGGGAGCCACCAGCGGCTCCGGACGGCGGTGCCGTCCGGGCTGGCGGGGTCGCGGCATTCGTACTGGGAGGCCGGACTCGGGTCCAGTGGGGGAACTCATGGCGCCGCATGTTACTGGCTTCTTGGGCTCCCCTGTTCGGGGAGGGGGCAGGTGAGCGGTATCCGTCCGGTTTTGTCTGATGAGTTACGTACGGATTGAATGACGTGCGGATGGTGCGTGATCGGATCAATCACCCGACCGGGTGGTCACGCTCAGCATGGTCTCGTCACCCGGCAGGGTGAGCGCACCGGCGCTAAGTTCGGCCGCCATGCGGACCGAGCCGTGCAGCGGATCCCCCTCGGCAGGCACCCGTCGCGCGTGCGGGAGCCGCTTCGCCAGTTCCTCGTCGAGGGGTGCGAGGAGCCGGTCGCCGATCCTGAACAGGCCGCCGGTGACGGCGACGCGCGAGGCGCCGCCGGGGCACACCGCCGCCGCGGAGTCGGCCATGTGCCGGGCGGCCGCGCGCAGGATGCCCGCCGCCACGGGGTCCTCCTCCGCGCAGGCGGCCACCCGGGGCGCGAACGAGGCGAGGGCGGCGGGCCGGTCCGGCCGCGGATACAGCGCGCCGGGCAGCCCGGCCACGGGCCCGAACACGTCCTCGGCACAGGCCAGCAGCCGGGCCGAGCCGCCCTCCCGCCCGTCGTGGGCCCGCAGCGCGGCCTCCAGCCCGGCCCGCCCGATCCAGGCACCGCCGCCGCAGTCGCCCAGCAGATGCCCCCAGCCGTCCGCCCGACGCCAGCCCGCCAGGTCGGTGCCGATCGCGATCAGTCCCGTACCACCGGCGATCACGGCACCCGGCCGGGACCCGAGGGCACCCACGTACGCGGTCACCGCGTCGGCGGCCAGCGCGACCCTCCGTACACCGAACTCCCGGGCCAGGGCGCCCGGCAGTTCGGCGCGCAGCCCTGCACCGAGGGAGGCGAGCCCGGTCGCACCGACGACGGCGGCAGTCAGTCGCACAGCACCGGCCTCGGCGGTCAGGGCACGCACCAGAGGCACGAGCCGCGCCATGAAGTGCTCGGGGTCGATGCCCCGGTCACCCGTGCGCACCGGCTCATCGGACGCCCGCCGGGCGAGCGGTCCGTGCTCGGCGGTTCCCACCACCACCCGGAGTCCGGACCCGCCGGAGTCCACGGCGAGAAAGCCGGAGCCTCCCGACGCCCCGGTCACGGCAGGCGCCAGTCCACCGGTTGGCCGCCCTGACGGATCAGCAGGTCGTTGGCCCGGCTGAACGGGCGGGAGCCGAAGAAGCCCCGGTCCGCCGACATGGGGGAGGGGTGAGCGGATTCCACGGAAGGCAGGTCGCCGAGCAGCGGGCGCAGGTTGCGGGCGTCACGGCCCCACAGGATGGACACCAGGGGCTTGCCGCGCGCCGCCAGGGCCCGGATCGCCTGCTCGGTGACCTCCTCCCAGCCCTTGCCCCGGTGGGCGCCGGGCTTGCGCGGGGCGGTGGTGAGCGCCCTGTTGAGCAGCAGCACGCCCTGCTGCGTCCACGGCGTGAGGTCACCGCTGGACGGCTGCGGCAGTCCCAGGTCGGCGTTCAGCTCCCGGAAGATGTTGATGAGGCTGCCGGGCAGCGGCCGCACCTCGGGCGCGACCGAGAACGACAGCCCCACCGCGTGCCCCGGGGTCGGATACGGGTCCTGACCGACGATCAGGACCCGTACGTCGTCGAAGGGTTGCTGGAAGGCCCGCAACACGTTCGGCCCGGCCGGAAGGTAGGTGCGTCCGGCGGCGATCTCCCCGCGGAGGAAGTCCCCCATCGCGGCGACGCGTTCGGCCACCGGTTCCAGGGCCTTCGCCCAGCCCGCTTCGACGATTTCATGCAAGGGTCGTGGTGCCACGGGCGTCACCCTACTGCCGTGCGGGCAGCGGCGATCAACCGGTGGCCAAGGGCCGCTCGTAAGCTCATGGCCCGCCTCATCCCCGCTTCATCCCCCGCCTCGTCCCTGCCTCAGCCGACTACCGCTGCCCGCACGCACAGCACGTCCGGCAGATGCGAGGCGAGCTGCCGCCAGCTGTCGCCGTCGTCCGCCGACGCGAACACCTCGCCGTTGCGGTTGCCGAAGTAGACGCCCGCCGGATCCGCGTCGTCCGTGCACATCGCGTCACGCAGCACCGTGCCGTAGTGGTCCTCCTGGGGCAGCCCCGCCGAGAGCGGCTCCCAGCTCTTGCCCGCGTCCGCCGTCCGGTAGACCCGGCACCGGCGGTCGGCCGGGACCCGGTCGGCGTCGGCGCTGATCGGGAACACGTACGCGGTGTCGCCTCTGTGCGGGTGCGCGGCCGCCGCGAAGCCGAACGTGGAGGGCAGACCCTCGCCGATGTCCGTCCAGTGCGCGCCCGCGTCGTCGCTGCGGTAGACACCCCAGTGGTTCTGGAGGTAGAGCCGGTCCGGGTTCGCCGCGTCCCGCGTCACCTTGTGCACGCACTGACCGAACTCCGGGTTCGGGTCGGGCAGGAACACCGCGGAGACCCCCGAGTTGGAGGGCGCCCAGGTCGCGCCGCCGTCCAGCGTGCGGAACACGCCGGCCGTCGAGACGGCGACCGTCACCGCTTTGGAGTCGCGCGCGTCGGTGAGCACGGTGTGCAGGCCCTCACCGCCACCGCCCGGCACCCACTTCGACCGCGTGGGGTGCTCCCACAGGGGCCGGACGAGCTCGAACGTCTCCCCGCGGTCCTCCGAACGGTACAGCGCGGCCGGTTCCGTGCCCGCGTACACCACGTCCGGCTCGGCGGCGGCCGGGTGCAGCTGCCACACCCGCTCCAGGGACGCCCCCGTGTCCTGGGGGAACTTGACGGCCGGCCGGGCCGGTTCCGTCCAGGTCCGGCCCAGGTCGTCGGAGTGGAACACGGACGGGCCCCAGTGCGAGCTGTCGCCGCCGACCAGCAGCCGCGGGGTCGCGGTGCGGGTGTCGATGGCGACCGAGTACACGGCCTGCGCGTTGAAGTAGGGGCTCTCGTCGAACTCCCAGGAGCCACCATCCCGCCGGCGCCCGATGAACAGGCCTTTGCGCGTGCCCACGGCGAGCAGTACCTCGGTCATGCCGATCACCTCCGCGGCGTCGTCGTCGACGCCCTTGTCTCAGACACGGGCCAGTCTGCACCCCACCACTGACAGTCACCCCCGGAGCGGACTCCGGCGCAGGTCAGCGCCGTGTCGGTGCCGCGCGCGGGGGTCTTCGCCAGCATCCGCGAAGACGCCGCCACGGACCGCGGCGCCCTCCCGTGGGTACGTGCAGTGAGCATCCAGCGGGCCTCTTCCGTATGGGGAGGGCGGCGGGATGGGCAGGCGCTCGTGAGGAGGAGCCTTCGATGGCGTTACGTGGTCCGAAGGTGTGGCTGTGGCGCTGGCGGCGCAATCCGCTCAAGCGACGCGCCGACAGGGTGGAGGCCTGGGTCGTGCTGGGCGTGTGGATGCTCACCGTGTTCGTCGGGGTGCTCGCCGGCATGACGGTGAGCCGGTCCGTCGAGGACGGGCTGGCCCGCGAGCGCGTCGAATGGCGCCCCCTCGTAGCCCGGCTCGCCGAGCGGGCTCCCGGGACGGCCTCGGAGAACGGCGACGTCTCCCGTGCCGAGTACGTCTGGGCGGAGGCCCGGTGGACCGCCGCGGACGGTTCCCCGCACTCCGGCCAGGTGCGGGTCCTGGCGGGCAGCCAGGCCGGTTCGCCGATCACCGTGTGGACGGACCGCGAGGGCCGCCAGGTGACCCGCCCCGTCACCGAGTCCCAGGCCCGCGTACGCGCCTTGCTGATCGGCGGTCTGGCGGGCGTCTGCGCGGCGGCCGCGCCACTCGCCGGCGGCCGCGCGGTACGCCGCCGCCTGGAACGCCGCCGCATGGACCAGTGGGACGCCGAGTGGTCCCGCTTCGGCCCGATGTGGGGGCGCACGACGGGGTGACCGGAGGGGCTGGTCCCAGTCTGGGCGGGGCGGGGCGGTCCCGGTCCGGTGAGGGTGGCTGGTCGCGGTCCGATGGGGCGGGGCGGCCCCCGTCCGATGGGTGCGGCCGGGGCGCAGTCCGGCGGGGCGGGGCGGTCCAAGCCCGGCGGGCGCGGCTGGTTCCACCGGACAAGGCAGGCCGGTCCCATCCGGAGGGGGGCGGGCCCCTCCCACCC